>JADJPF010000001.1:0-300000 GCA_016713405.1 Blastocatellia bacterium | reverse complement strand
TATTTTAAGAAACTTAAAAGTTTTAGCAAGTTTTTTGAAAATTGCCAAACTTTTTTTATTTCGATAGTTTCTTACCAGTAACAAATTAGTTAAAACGCAATTTTATATAAAGGAAGGTAAATTAACATGAGGACAATTTCTGGTATCAACAAATTCTTAGCTTTAGTAATATTACTAGTCGGCTCTTTTTCTTTTGTTCAATTAGTATCAGCCCATACTAAGAGCGAAGGCGATTTATTTGCAGATCTTTCAGCTATAGAAAATGTAGAAGGTGAATTTCAAGGCAGACATCATAGACGCGGCGATAGAATGCGCTCTTTTATGGCAGAAAAGCTTGGTTTAACCGATGATCAAAAAGCACAAATCAAACAAATCAAACAAAATCACTATGAAAGTGTTAAACCTTTAGTACAAGAACTTAGGACAAAAAAACAGGAATTACGTCAAGCCTTTGAAGGTAATGTTTACAATGAAGCACTTGCTACACAAAAATTAACTGAAATGGCTGGCTTAAAAGCTAAATTAATGGGTGAAAAATTTAAGATGCACAATGAAATTAATGCGGTATTTACCCCAGAGCAAAAAGCAAAATTAGAAGAAATGAAAGAACAATTCAAAAATAAGCGCGGTGAGAGAAAACAATTTAGACATCCTAGACATTCTGACAAAACAATTGATTAATCTAGCAATAGTCAAACCTGTGTCACAATAAATAAAATATGGTGGGTTTTAAGGGAGATAAAGTTATCTCCCTTTTTGCTTTTTAAGCTATTAATTTTCCCTAAAAGCTTTGAGGTAAAAACTAAAAAAGCCATCATAGATTGATGGCTTTAAGTTATTAATTTAATTGATGAGCCGTGCTGGGATCGAACCAGCGACCCGCAGATTAAGAGTCTGCTGCTCTACCAACTGAGCTAACGGCCCATTAAGCTTTTTACAGCGAAAAGATTTTTAATCGTTTTTCTTTGCTAAGGCAACCTTTTTTCCGAAATTGCTTGTTCCGGTTAAATTAATTTTTTTTCTCTGCTGGCTTAGTTACAATAACCCCTTCTATTTTCAATTCTATATATTAAAAATATTAAAACGAGGCGCAAAAGTGGATAAAGTTTATGAAGCTGTAATTGGATTAGAAATCCATGCTCAACTACTTACACAAACTAAAATTTTTTGTGGGTGTTCGGCTCAATTTGGTAGTGAAGCAAATGCTGATACTTGTCCAGTTTGTCTAGGAATGCCGGGCGCGTTACCAGTTTTTAACAAAAAAGTTTTAGAAATGGCCGCCAAAGCAGCTACAGCATTAAACTTACAAATAAATAATAAATCTATTTTTGCTCGTAAAAACTACTTTTACCCTGATTTACCAAAAGGTTATCAGATCTCCCAATATGATGAGCCATTTTCTAAAAATGGCTGGGTAGAAATTCTTACTAGTCCAAGAGATGATCAGGGCCGTCCTATTGAATGGAAAAAGAAACGTTTTAATATTACTCGCTTACACCTAGAAGAAGATGCTGGTAAATCATTGCATGAAGGGATGTTAGAGTCTGACACTAAATCTTATGTAAACCTAAATCGTAGCGGTGTTCCATTAGCAGAAATTGTAAGCGAGCCTGATTTTCGTAGTAGCTGGGAAGCTTATGACTATGTGCAATACTTACGTAAAACCTTAATTTATGTAGGTGTTTGTGATGGGAATATGGAAGAAGGAAGTTTAAGATGTGATGCTAATGTCTCAGTGCGACCAGTTGGACAAGAAAAACTTGGCACTAAGACAGAAATTAAAAACTTAAATTCTTTCCGATTTCTACAAAAAGCTCTAGATTATGAAATTGCCCGCCAAATTAAAGTATTAAAAGAAGGTGGCCGAATTAGCCAAGAAACCAGACTTTGGAATGAGCGAGAAGGTCGAACTTATGTAATGCGTAGTAAGGAAGAAGCTCATGACTATCGTTATTTTCCTGAACCAGATTTAGCTCCAATTGTTGTTTCTAGCCAATATTTAGCAGAAATTGCCAAAGAATTACCAGAACTGCCAGAACCACGCCGAGAACGGTTACAGCAAGAGTATAAGCTAAGCTTAGAAGAATCAATAATTTTAACTCAATCTCGGCAAATGGCAGATTATTATGAGGAAGTAGTTAAAAACTCTAGCAATGCTAAGATGTCGGCTAATTGGGTGCTAAGTGAGCTTTTAGGAGAGTTAAAAAACGCTAACTTAGAGATTACCGCTTGTCCTATTAAACCTGCGGATTTAGGAGAGCTAGTTAATTTAATTATAGACAATACAATTAGCGGCAAAATGGCTAAAGAAGTATTTGAAAAAATGTTTCAAAGTGGCAAATCACCTAAAGTTTTAGTTGAAGAATTAGGACTAATACAAATAACAGACACAACAGAAATTCAAAATATTGCCGCTAAAGTTATAGATGAAAACCCTAAGCAGTTAGAACAATACTGCAAAGGTAAACAAAGTTTAATAGGCTTTTTTGTTGGTCAAGTAATGAAACTTACAGCAGGAAAGGCCAACCCTCAAATGGTTAATGAAATTCTTAAAAATCTTTTGGAAGAAAGGTGTAAATCTAATGCTTAAAGTAGAAGCGAAAACATTATTATTTTTACTCTTCCTCTTTTTATCAATCTTTGCGCTTGCTTGTGAAAATGACACTAAAACAACTACCCCTACTAACAACACCTCACCTAATCCTAATGCTACACCCTCAGATAAAGTTGATGATGAAGTAGCAATTTTAGAAACAGATGTAGGAAGAATAGTAATTGAGTTTTTCCCTAATGAAGCACCTAAACATGTAGAAAATTTTAAAAAATTATCTAAAGAAGGTTTTTATGATGGAGTAGCATTTCATCGAATTATTCCTGGTGTAATTATTCAAGGTGGAGATCCAAATAGCAAAAGTGGCCCGCCAGAAGGTTGGGGAATGGGCCAACCAGGGCAGGGTACAGTGCCAGCAGAATTTAATGCCCGTCCGCATGTGCGAGGCATTGTTTCGGCTGCACGTCGTGGAAATGATATCAATAGTGCTACAAGTCAATTTTTTTTATTTGTGAATCGGCTAAACCTGAATGGAATGGACAATATACGGTTTATGGCCGAGTTATAGAAGGAATGAATGTGGTAGGGATAATTTCAAATTCTCCAACTCAACCAGGAACAGACCGACCATCAGAAAAAATCTCAATTAAAAAAAGTTACTTTTGATAAGCGTTCAAATTTTGGCCCTACCAGCTTACAACTAATTATTAATTTTAGAGTTTTTAATAAAGGTACTAAAAATTTTAGTACCTTTATTATTTTTTAAGACAAATTGTTAAATATATTTGCTAATTTTTCTGTTGAGCATTTACGATTAAATAAGCTTGTTAAGCCTTTGTCTTTATTATTTGGCAAAGATTTATTTTACCATTTATAAAAAAGCTCATATAAAAATTCTTTTGTCTTCTCTAAATCATCCGGGGAAACTACGTAACCTAAATCATAATTTTCAATAATATCTTTAGCTATTCCCTCTGAAACAACTGCTAAAATTGGGTTAGCTGTAAATAAATATTCTCCAAATTTGCCTGCTAAAATTGCACTATCTCCAAATTTTTGTTTGTGGTTGGTTAATAACAAAAGAGCATCTGCTTTTTGCATATGTTCTAAAGCTCTAAGATGTGGCACTACTCCAACTACTGAGCAAATAGACTCTAAGCTATATTTTGTAATCATTTCTTCTAAAGGTAGATTAAGCACTGGGCCAACAAACTCAAGCCTAAAATTTTCCTTAAATTCCTTATTGGTACTAGCTATTGAGCTTACAGCTTGCAAAATTATTTCTGGGCTTCTATTAGGTTTAGCAGCTAAAGAGCCAATATGGGATAGTGTAAAAGTATTTTTATCTTTTTCTACTTTATTTAATTTTTCAAAATCTGCTGGATCAAAGCCATTATAAATAACAGAAGTCTTTTTCTTAACTTTAGGATAATCTTGATAAAAATCTTCTGCTAGTTCTGGAGTAACGCATATTATTTGATCTGCAAGATTAACAATAAAGCGTTCAAATACTTTATCAATTTGCTGTCTTAACTGGGATTTTGCTGTATACATTTCATTTCTTGTCCAACCATCTCGAAAATCAGCTACCCAGGGTAAACCATATCTTTTTTTTAATATGCTACCTAAAATATGGACATTATGAGGTGGTGATGTAGTAAAAATTAGTTGGATATTCTCTTTTTGAATAATTGATTGCGCTTTAGCCAAAGCATATGGAAGCCAAAAAAAACCATGATCTTGAATAACTCGAAAGCTATCTGGAATAAAATTTTCTAAAATATTTCGCCAGTTAAATTTTTTATTTTCTTTCTTATTGGTTTCTTTAATTTTATATGCACTAATAGCTGTTTTGGTACGATAGATTTTTACTTGTTCAGGTATTTCCGACATTAAGGAATAATCCAATAATCCTGCTGGATAATACGTAGGATCAACAGATAGAACTATTGGGTTCCAGCCAAATTCTGGTAAATATTTAGTAAATTTAAGAACTCTTAGCACTCCACCTCCTCCAAAAGGAGGAAAGTCATGTGCAATTACCAATACAGATTTCATAAATTGTACTTACCAACAGGTCTATTTGTGGTTTCCCACCTATATCTAAATTAGCCAATTAGATTAAAAGTCTAAGTTCGCATCACTCCAAAAAAATAAACAAAAGGAAATTGTGTTAGATGCTTAGGCTATTAATCATTTTTCTGTTTTTACTGTCAATAACTTTTGTAAACTCTGTTACAGCAAATTTAATTCCATCAACAAAACCTATCAAAAGACAAGTAGCTATTACTTTTGATGATTTGCCTCGACAAGGCCAACAGGAAGCTATTAAACCACTAAAAGAAATGACCAGCAAATTGATAAATCAAATTACTAAAAACAAAATTCCTGCTATTGGATTTGTTAATGAAAGTAAACTTTATCAAAATGATGAGTTAAAAGAACGTACTGCTATTTTACAGTTATGGTTAGATGCTGGCCTTGAGCTTGGAAATCATACTTATTCGCATCCCTATTTTTACCGTACCTCGTTAACAGATTTTCAAGAAAATGTTTTACAAGGTGAGAAGATTACTAATACTTTGGTTAAAAACAGAAAAGTAAAATATTTTCGTCATCCTTTTCTAAATACTGGCCCGGATTTAGAGACTAAAACAGCTTTTGAAAAATTTCTCTTAAATCAAAACTATGTTATTGCTCCTGTAACAATTGATAACTCTGAATGGCTGTTTGCTAATGTTTATCGCAAAGCAAAAGAGCAAAATGATAAAAAAACTGCTGATCGTGTAGCAGCAGAATATATTCCTTATATGGAAAAAATGTTTGCATTTTATGAGAAGCTTTCCTTAGATGTTGTTGGGTATGAAGTACCTCAAATTTTACTTTTACACGCTAATTTATTAAATGCCGAACATTTAGACAAACTAATAGAAATGTTAAAGGGTAGAAATTATCAATTTATTTCCTTAGAGGAAGCATTAAAAGACAAATCCTACAATTTATCTGATAAATATACTGGTAAGGTTGGAGTTTCTTGGTTACATCGTTGGGCAATAACTAAAGGAATGCAGATGCAGAAAGAGCCTGCTTTACCAGAATTTATGGAGCAGTTTGATCAACCTGGGGTCAGTGGCTCAGGTTTTAAGTCTGCTCAAAAAGCAAGTAATTAACCTCTAGCTTAAAATAGTAGCTAAATGATTAATTAATGCTTGTTTTAGCTCTTCTGCTGAAGAATAGCGATCACTAGGACGCATAGAAACTGCTTTTACTAGAATTTCATCCATTTGCGGAGAAATGCTTAGGTTAAGTTGGCTGGGACTTGGGTTTTGAGCAAAGTTAAAACCATAATTAAGGTTAAAATTTGGACATCTACCTACTAATAAATGAATTAATGTAGCACCTAGAGAATAAATATCTGTTTCGGGTCTTACAATTCCATGAAAAAGTTCTGGTGGAGCATAACCCAATGTCCCAACCGCAGTAACGTCTACCATTTGCAGCGCAGCTACAAATCTAGCTGTACCAAAATCAATAATGTATAGTTGGTTTAACTCTTTATTATACATTATGTTAGCTGGTTTCATATCTCGGTAAATTATCGGTGGCTCATAATTATGAATATAGCTTAATACTTCACAAAGCTTAATTCCCCATTTAGTAGCACGTTTTTCCGAAATAGGTTTTTGAATTTGTTCCAATAAGTCTAGTAAGGTTATACCCGTAATATATTCCATTACTAAATAATAATAACCATCAGCAACAAAATAATCATAAAATCTTGGGATAGAGGGATGTTTTATTTTAGAAAGTAGTTCTGCTTCACGACGAAAATCGCTAACAGCTTTTGTATATTCTTCAATGCTTACATATTCAGCAGCCATTTGCTTAATAGCTCTAAAGTCATTAAGTTTATTATCTTTTGCTAAATAAACTATACCTGTTCCCCCTTCACCCAAAGGATTGCAAATTTCATAACGATTAGCCAAAATAGTTCCTGTTGGTAATAAAGCATCAAAGTTCATAAACTATATTAATTCCCAGCCAACAAATAGTCATAGAAATATTTAGGTAGATTAAAGCAGTGACTATAAAATTAGCAAATAATATAGGATTTAGCCAATTAAGAAAGGATTAAAAATGAATCCATCAAGTAACGTAACGCAATTACTATTAAATTGCAGTAGCGGAGACAAAGAAGCCTTAGCACAACTAATGGCTATTGTTTATGACGAACTACATCAATTGGCTAATTATTATATGAAAATGGAACGACTTAACCATACATTACAGGCTACAGCACTTGTACATGAGGTTTATATTAGATTAATAGATCAATCTCAAGTAGACTGGAAAAACCGTTCTCATTTCTTTGGTGCTGCTGCACAAATAATGCGCCGTATTTTAATTGATCATGCTAGAGGACGTAGCCGTCTTAAACGTGGTGGAAATGACCAAAAAGTTCCTTTAGAAACTGTTATAGGCTTATCAGAAGCTCCACCTGATATAGATTTAATTGCTTTAGATGACGCATTAACTAAGCTTGCTGTAGTAGACCCAATACAAGGTCAAATAGTAGAGCTACGTTTTTTTGGCGGACTTTCCATTGAAGAAACGGCTGAAGTGCTAGAAATTTCCCCTGCAACAGCTAATCGGGAATGGAGCATGGCTAAAGCTAGACTCTACAGAGAGTTAAAAAGTATAAAATAAATAGCCTAAAATAAAATAGCCTAGTTAAAAATTTTAACTAGGCTAATACAAGTAGGATTAGGAATGAGAGAATGGTTAATTGTTAAGAGGATATTTTCCATATCTATAAACTAAATCTTTGCCAAAAGTGGGCTTATCTCGATCAAGACCATAAGCTATTTTTCCATTATTATCTTGACCATCAACACCAGCAAACCAAATAACAGGCTTATCATCTTCTAAGCGATAACCTATTTTTTTGTTAGTAGCTACATCAATTTGAGGGTTAAGACCTAAACCATTAATGGCTAAATCCAAAGTATCAGGAAATTTTCCATGCTCTTTTTTATAAGCTGAAGCAGCAGCAAAAACTGTAACTCCATTACCAAATGAATTAGCAACATATAAACTTTTCATTGTGGCTAACATATTTGGTATAGAAATATAAAACATAGTACGAGCAATAGTATCACTAGGAGATAAACTTAAAATATCGTCTAATTCTTTGTTAAGCAACTCCTGATAAATTTTTTGTGTAGAAGCAAAATCCCAATTTTCTAAAACGCTGCTAACTTTTTGCAAATACTGTTTATTAACTATATGCAAACTATTATAAGTTCTAATACATAGGCCAGGAAAGGCTCTTATCCATTGAACTTTGCTAGAAGAACCAAAAAATGGCCATTCTTCATTAAGAGAAGAATAATTGCTTTTTATTAATGCCTCTTCCATAGAAATATCCATAGCTTGAGTTTCCCAAACAAGAGCTTGATAAGCGTTGGGCATACGGCGATCTTGTTCATCTACAAATCTAGCAATTTCCTTGTCCATTTCTGATGTAGTAGTGCCAAAGTAAATTACAGCAAATAATGATTTTGCAGCAATTGCACGACATATAATAGAAATTAAGCTAGAAATTAAAGTGGTGTTAGCTTCTGCTCCAATATCTGTAACCATTTTATAGTTGGCTAGAGCTAGTTCTACGGCTTGTTGTGTTTTTCCTTGATCTAGTAAACGGCGCACTTCTGCGGCAGCTAAAATAGTTAAAGCACGTATTTGTAGTAAGTTAGGAGTTTGAGAATTAATAGTAGCTGGTGACTCATTATAAAATTGAGCTTTAGGACGTTTTGCACCTTTAAGTAAATGCTTTATAGCTTCTTTATGGCTATCTAAATAAGATAGTTGTTGCTCATTAAAATCCTCTTCTCTTAAAGCTACTTTTTCTAAATTAGAAAAACCAGGATTTTTTATTTGTTGACGTATCATTTCTCCAACAAATTCCTGTGAAGGTTTGTTATTGGTGTAACTAAAGCCAATAGGAAACTCTAACATATCTTGTAGAGCTAAATCATATTCAAACCAAGCATTTTCTTCATTTGATAATTTTTCAATAACTGGACGTTCAGGGATAAAAGGTTTGCCAAATGGAGGAATAATCAAAATATAAGAAAAACTAGAAAACACAATTGATAAAACTAAAGATACTGCAACTAAAACTTTGCGACGGCGGGAAAATCTTAATTTTTCAGAAATTTCTATTTCTTCTAAACCTTTTTGTTGATAAACAATTTCACCATTAGCTTCTCTAGCTTTGAAATAAAGCAATGCTATTGCCATATCAATTAATGGGTTAACTATAATCATAAATAGTCCTGGCAATAATATTGTTGCTATCAAAGAAATAGTTAAAGAATACTGTTCTGACTGTCCCAAAGTAACATAGCAAACCATAACGCTAACTAAAAAAAGAAAAAAGCTAATAACCTTAGTAATTAAAAATCTTAGTTTTAAGCTAGAAGCTAGAGAATAAAGTTTTGTTACTAATTCTTTAGAAGATTGTCTTACTTGATAAGGCTGTTTATTTTCTAATACTAAACTTGGGCTAGTAAATGAAGAATAAACTAAAGATCGAAAAGCTGGAAAAATAAATTTCCAAATTTGCGAAACTGCTGCTAAGTAATTTTGCAACGCAGTAATAAGTATTTGTCCTAGGTGTTTATTCAAGCCTAAAATTACTTTAGTTGAAGAAATAGTACCTGTTTCTTGAAATTGTTTAACAGCTAAAGTAAATGCTCCTGTGCTTACTTCTCCTGTTAACAAAATACCAAGTAAAGGAAAAATCCACCAAATTAATTGAAAAATACCCTCAAGTGGAAAAGTAAAATTTAATTGAACTAAACTTGCTGTAAGTAAACTACTAAATAAGATAAAAATAAAGTTTATTACAATAGAAACACTTGTTATTGGAAAAAATTCTTTCCAGTAAATACCAAAAGCTTGATGTATTAAAGGGATTTCCCCTTCAGAGTTAGCGCGAAGTGCTGTAGCAAAAGCTTTAGCACTAATAATGCGCTCTTGTGGCTTTTTAGCTAAAGCAGCCATTACTAGATCAGCAATTGAAGAAGGAATATTTTTTCTTTTCTTTTGTAAAGGGATTGGAGCAGTTTCTGTATGTTGCTGAATTAACTGATACATATCACCTGTAAAAGGTGTTTCTCCTGTTAGCATCTCATAGGCAATTACACCTAAGCTATAAATATCTGAGCTTTTTTCTAAGGCTTGGCCGCTACATTGTTCTGGAGACATATAAAGAGGTGTTCCTAAAACCATCCCAACACGAGTTAGCCATTCTGGGACGGATTGAGGATCTAAATTACCTGCTGTTTGTGATGGCTCCATAATTTTAGTTTCTTTTTCATCAGTAAAAATCATTACTCCTTCATTATCAGACGTTCGATGTTTATTAGTTTTAATCTTTTGATAATCAAAAGATAAAGAAATTTTATCTGGGTCTACTGTAGGAAGCAGATTGCTTAGAGGAGTAGAAAGATTTGTTGTAGGTTGTGAAGAATGAAGTTTAGCAAGGCCAAAATCTAGCACTTTAACGTGATAGCTACCTCTACCATCAGGTTCTAGCCAAATGTTATCTGGTTTTAGGTCACGATGGATAATGCCTTGGCTATGTGCTTCCTCAATGGCTGAACAAATTTGCTCTAGGATATCAATAGTAAAACTTACAGGTAGCTTTCCTTTTTTCTTTAGTAAAGCTCCTAGAGTCAAGCCTTTTAAATATTCCATCACTAAATAAGCAACCTGTGCTGCACCAAAAGCAGCAATACCAAAATCAGTAACATTAACAACATTAGGATGAGAAAGCCGTCCAGCAGCTTCAGCTTCTCGCTTAAAGCGTTCTACAAACTCAGTATGTGCCATAAATTGAGGAGCAATTACTTTTAAGGCTACAGGTCGTTTAGTACCTAAATGTATAGCTTGATAAACTGCTCCCGTTCCACCTTGGCCTAATAGTTTTTCTATTAAGTATTTTCCATCTACAACACGTCCTGTAAGCTGTTCCAAAAAAGCTTCTTTACTATTGCTAGCTAGGTTTTCCTTTTCGTGTTTAACCAATTTAGCTGCAAAATTAGCCGCAGGTTTTTCTAAAAATGATTCTGCTTCCTCATGTGCAATAAGCAAAGAAAGAACTTCTTTATATAGCTCCTGGTTTTGATAACAAGCTGTAGCTAAAAATTCTCTTCTATTTTCTTTAGGTGTTTCTAAAGCTTGTCCAAATATTTCTTTGACTTTTTCCACCAAGTCTATTTTCATAGTAACCATACTTTCGCTTAGATCCTGTTTTGCTTTGTAGATTGAAATAATAGTGTTCATAGAACGCCTCCTTACATAATAAGTGGCGACAATTAAAAGAATTTTCTATCTAATTTTTTGCTGAATTTTTTAATTTTAATCACTTTTTTTAACCTCTTAGAATATTTGTATTATTTAAAAACATAACAAAAAAGCCTAGCTATAATCACTAGGCTTTTTCAAGAAAATTAAAGGAGTTTTTGATATTTGCTTCAATTATTGGCCTTTTTTGTGGAAAGGAATTTCACCATACTTAAATATTAAGTCCTTACCTGCAATAGAAGAAACACGTTCTTCAATAGTATATGGAGTTTGTCCACCATTATCTTGACCATCAGCACCAGCAAACCAAATTATAGAATTAGCATTTTCTAGGCGATAACCTATTTGTTTACCTGTAGCAAGATCTACTGGAGTTGAAAGACCTGCTTCAGACATTGCCATTTCTAAAGTAGCAGGAAATTGATTCTGGTTCTTTTTATAAGCCGAAATTGCAGCAAATGCAGTAAGTGATTGTCCCATGTTGTTACTGTTATAAAAGCTCTTCATTGTTGCTGCTCCACTAGGAAGAGAAATATAGACCAAGTTGGCAGCAATATAAGTGGCTGGATCATATACATTTTGAAATACTTTAGACTCCATTTCTTTGTTAAATTCTTCTAAGGCTTGAAAATCCCAATTTTCTAAACCTGGTTGTAATTGTTTTAAGCAATTTTGAGTTATGTCTATCAAGCTATTATAAATTCTTACTCTTAGGCCAGGAAAATATTTAGCTAAATTTTCAGCAGCAACTGGAACAGGAGATATATCATTATTAAATTTACTAAGGTTATTGTTAAGTAGTATATCTTCAAAAGAATTTTGAGATGCTTGTAAATCAACAGATAAAGCTTGAAAAGCATTTGGCATACGGCGGTCTTGGGCTGAAATTTGACGAGCAATTTCTATATCCATTTTGGCATCTGTAGCTTGTGAATAAATAATAGTAAATAAAGATTTTGCAGCAATACCACGACAGACAACAGAAATAAGACTAGCAATTAAAGAAGCATTAGGTTCGGCCCCAACATCGGTTGCCATCTCATAGTTAGCTAGTGCCAGTTCTACAGCTTCTTGTGTTTTACCTTCAGAAATTAAACGTTGTACTTGCGCACTAGCTACAATAGATAAACCTCTCATTTGTAAAAGGTTTGGAACGCGTGTAGTAAAAGTAGGCATTTCACTAGTAAACTGGGATTTAGAAAGCTTAGAACCAGCTATTAAATGTTTAAATGTAGCTTGGTGCTTGTCTAAATAAGACAGTTGTTTTTCATTAAATTTTTCTTCCTCTAAAGCTACTTTTTCTAATCCAACATAACCGGGATTACTCATTTGTTTAATAGATAAATCCCCAATAATTTCTTGCACAGATTTATCTGCTGTTTTACTAGCAACCATTGGGAAATCTAACATATCTTGAATAGCTAAATTATACTCAACCCATGCATTTTCTGAGTCGTCTACTTTTTCAATAGTCAAACGGCTGGGCTTAAAGGCTATTGCTGAAGGAGGAACCATAGCAATATATGAAAAACTACCAACTAAGATAGAAAGAGCTAAAGCACCTGCGGTAAGAACTTTGCGAAAAGGAGTAAAGCGCATACGCTCAGAAAGTGTAGCTTCTTCAGATGAGCCTGTATGCCCAAAATTGCTATTTTTAGCTTGTCGGGACTTAAAGTATAAAGAAGCTATTGCCATACTAGTTAATGGGCTAGCAATAATCATAAAAAGTGCTGGAACTATTAAAGTAGAAACAATTGTGCCTACTGCACGAGAAAAAAAGTTCGTTCCTGTAGAGCCGAACCAAGCCATATTGATTAAAAAAGTAGCAATAAATAATGCAAATGCTACTATTTTTATAAATATGCTTCTTAGTTGTAGTGAAAATGTTAGTGAGTAAAATTTGTTTACTAAGTCTTGATAGTTTTTCATAATCTAAAACTCCCTTAATTTATGTTTTATTTTCACTAATGCATGGCGATAGGAAAAAAGTTTTCCTATCAAAATTTTTTCTAATTTTTCCAAATTTTTCCAGAAAATTTTTAATTAAAACAAAAAGGTGTGGAAACCGTTTCCACACCCTCTATTAATTTAAGTTTTTGGACTAAAGGTAAGTTACTTACTAAGAGGTAATTTGCCATAGCTATAGACTAAATCCTTACCTGCAATAGCTTGATCTCGTTCAACTGCTGGATAGGCTACTTGCCCATTGTTATCTTGACCATCAACTCCAGCAAACCATACTATAGGGGTACTATTTTCTAAACGATAGCCAATTTCCTTACCAGTAGCTACATCAATTTGAGGAGTAAGACCTGTATTTTTCAAAGCTAAGTCTAAAGTGTTAGGAAATTGTCCATGTTCTTTTTTATAAGCTGAAGCGGCAGCAAAGATTGTAATCGTTTCACCAAATGAACCACCTACATATAAGCTTCTCATTGTGGCAGCAATATTTGGTAAGGAAACATAAAACATAGTACGGGCAACCATATCACTAGGAGACAACCTTAAAATATCTGTATAGCCTACATTTAATAAATCTTTATAAACTTCTCTTGTAGAAGCAAAATCCCAACTTTCTACACTTTTTCGTACTTTGTTAACATGTTCTTGATTAAGAGCATAAAGGCTATTAAAGGTTCTAACACGAAGTCCTGGAAATACCTTAAATAATTGTTCAGCACCAGAACCAGATAAATAAGATTCGTCACCAGCAAATTTAAGAATATTATTTTTTACTAAAATTTCTTCCATAGAAACATTCATAGCTTGAGTTTCCCAAAGCATACTTTGATAAGCATTAGGCATACGGCGATCTTGTTCATCAACTCGTCTAGCAATTTCTTTATCCATTTCCGCTGTTGTTTTTCCAGAATAAATTACATTAAATAAAGATTTTGCAGAAACTCCACGACATACAATAGCAATTAATGCAGAAATTAAAGTGCTATTGCTTTCTGCTCCAACATCAGTTGCCATTTCATAATTAGCTAAAGCTAGCTCTACAGCTTCTTGAGCTTTTCCTTGATCTAGTAAGCGGCGTGTTTCTGCTGCCGCTAAAAGTGTTAAACCTCTGATTTGTAAAAGATTTGGAACAGGTGAAACAAAAGTAGGTATTTCAGAATGAAACTGAGTTTTAGAAAGCTTTGCACCAGCAATTAAATGCTTAATTGCACCTTGATGTTTATCTAAATAAGCAAGTTGTGCCTCATTAAATTCTTCTTCACCTAAAGCCACTTTTTCTAAATTAGAAAAACCTGGTTCTTTCATTTGTTGAATAGTTAAATTACCTAGAAGTTCTTGTACAGATTTATCAGGAACTTTACTAGCAGCAAGCGGAAAATCCAACATATCTTGAATAGCTAAATTATATTCTCCCCAAGCATTTTCTGAATCTGCTACTTTTTCAATAGCTGGTCGAACCATTGTTGCTGTTGCTGCTGGAGGAACCATAGCAACATAAGAGAAACCACTAGCTAACATAGAAAGGGCTAGTGCGCCAGCAGTCAAAACCTTACGAAAAGGAGTAAACTTCATACGCTCGGAAAGTATTGCTTCTTCAGATGAGCCTGTATGTCCATAACTGCTATTTTTAGCTTGCCGAGTCTTAAGATATAAAGAAGCAATAGTCATGCTAGTTAGCGGGCTAGCAATAATCATAAAAAGTGCAGGAACAGCTAAAGTTGAAGCAATTGTACCTACTGCACGAGAAAAAAAGTTTGTCTCTGTAGGGTCAAACCAAGACATATTGATTAAAAAAGTAGCAATAAATAATGCAAATGCTACTATTTTTATTAATATACTTCTTAATTGAAGTGAAAATGTTAGTGAATAAAATTTATTTAATAAACGTTGATAGTCTTTCATAATGTAACTCCCTTTCGTATAATTAACTTGTATTTTACTTTCACTAATATATGGCGATGGGAAAAAATTTTTTCTATCAAAATTTTTCCAGAATTTTGCAGGAAAATTTTTACTTTGGGGAATAAAAGTTTTTGTTAGTGTCTTTAAACTTTGCAAAGAAAATTAGTAGAATAGACACACTTAATTTTAGGAATAAAAAAATGAAAAAATATAAGATTGCTATTATTACCTGCTTATTAACCCTTTTCTTATCAATAACTTTTACTAATACAAATAATACAGTTAACGCTCAAAATGACGAGTTTATTGCTAATTTAGAAAATTTAGAACAACTCCTTAACTCAAAAGCTGCTCGTCAAAATATGATTCCACCTATAAAGAAGAAAAAAATGCTAGCCTGGTTAAAGGCTGGACGATATAAAGAGCAATTTTTAGCTGAACCTACTGTTCATCCTTCAACTGGCCCACATGGTGGTAACGTTCGTACTTTCTACAATCCTATTTTAGTAGAAAATTTACGAGCAGGTAAAAATACTTGGGATATTGGGGCTTCAATGGTTAAGGAGCTTTACCTTGGTAGTACAACGCAGGTAAGTGGTTATTCTGTAATGATTAAAGTAGAAGAACAAAGCGGTAATGATGGAAATGGTTGGGTTTTCTTTGAGACTTTTAGCGGTTCTGCCGATGGTGCCTTTTATGGTCAAGGTCTTAGGCTTTGCTCTAATTGCCATCGCGCAGGAACAGATTTTCTTTTAGCAACTTTTCGACCTTAGTTTTTTTCATGGTTTTTTGGCTATTTTCAGTTGTGTGATCTTAAATCTCTCACAAATGCAAAAGCCACTATCAAAAGTAATAACTTGGTAGTGGCCTTATTATTTTTAAGTTGAAAATCTTTCTATTTTAGTAAGTGTTCTTCAAAAAATACACTTAATGCACTTAGATAGAATTCTTGGTTAACTTTTTTGCGAAATCCATGACCTTCATCATTTGCTAGCAAATACCAGACTACACCACCATTATTTTTTACTGTTTTTACCATTTGTTCTGCTTCGCTTAGTGGTACACGAGGATCATTTTTTCCTTGTACAACAAAAAGTGGCTTAGTAATTTTACTAGCATTATTTGTAGGAGAAATATTTAGCAAAAATTCTTTCATTTTAGGATCGCGTTCATCTCCATATTCTGGACGGCGTAGGTCACGACGATATTCTTGAGTGCTTTCCAGAAAAGTAACAAAATTACTTATTCCTACAATATCAACAGCGCATTTTAAGCGTGCATTAAAATGTGTCATACAAGCCAAAGACATATAACCGCCATAAGAACCACCAATTACAGCAACACGGCTAGGGTCAAGTTCTGGACGTGTTGCAATCCAGTCCAATAATTTACCTATATCCTTTACAGAATCCTCCCGCTTAAAACCATTATCTAGCTCTAAATAAGTCTTTCCATAACCACTTGAACCACGAACATTTGGAACTAACACGGCTGCACCCAATTCATTTACCCAATAGTTAATAGTTGCATTAAATGATGGGCGAGATTGACCTTCAGGGCCTCCATGAATATTAATAATTACAGGTAAAGATTTTTTATCCGTTTTTGGTTTGTAATAAAAAGCAGGAATTAATCGAGCTTTTCCATCTATGTTGTCAAAACTTGGATATTCAATCAATTCAGGATTAACAAAACTATCTGGATTTAATCCTCCTACTTCGCTAGTTGTCCAACGAGTAACAGTTTTATTACTTAAGTCATAAGAATAGACATCGCCTGGCGTTTGAGCAGAACTAAAACTAAAACCTAGCTGTGTACTAGTTGGATCAAAATCTAGTCGCCCAATTACACCTTTTTCTAGTGCTACATTTTGTGGATTAGAAAAATTTGCTGTATTGGTTAAGTAAAGTTTGCTAATTCCACCTTCATTGACAGCATATGCAAACCATTGTCCGTTATCCGACACAGCAATATTTTCAATATTCCAATTCAAATTTGGTAAAAGAATCTGTTTTTTATTTGTAGCTAAATCATAGTAGGTAAGTTGTAAAAATTCGCTTCCTTCATCCGAAGCATAATAAATGCCTTTACCATCAGCAGAAAATTGCGCATCTTGGTAAGAAATTTTTTTAGTTTTTTGAGTTGGGTTGATTTCTTTTAGCTCACCTGTGGCAACATCTAAGACAAACAAATAGCTTTCATTAGCAGAAATATAATTATTAATTAATAGTTTACTGTCATCTGCTGACCAATCTTGAACATTCCATTGTCCAACAACCTCTTTTAACAACTTAACAGTTTTTAAGTCTTTTCCTTCCATCAAATAGATATCAAAATCTCGGTTATTACGTTTAGTGCTAACAAATGCAGCCCTATCGCCTTTATTTGACCAAACAAAAGATTCATTACGAGACTTTCCATCTGTTAATAAAGTATGTCGTCCACTTTCTTCATCAAACCAGTAAAATTGAAAAAATTCTCCTCCGCCTCTGTCCATAGCAAAAACAAAGCCTTTATGCTCTTTACTTCGACTATAAGAAGCATTAGCTACGGGTTCACGAAAAAAAGTTAATTGCTTACGATAAGAATTTGGGCTAGCAACATAATGTAGTTGAGCAGAATCACCAAATCTTGTAGAAATCAAAACACCTTTGTTTACAGGGTGCCAGCCCATAAAAGTTGCTGCTCTAACATTTTGATACTGTGCCGTGCGTTCAAAGATTGGCTGGGAAATTTCTGGAATATTTTCTAAAACTAAATTACCTATCTGTTTTCTACCTTCTTTAGACGTTTCAGAAAGGTTTTCTTGTGCAAGTAAATTACCGCTTAAATAAAATATTACCAATAAAGATAAAATAAATTTTCTCATTTGCCTAAAATCTCCAAAATATCATCTTTAACTTCTTGTAAAAAAATAGGATCTGTTTCTGGATCAGAAACTAGTTGTTGCAGTTGTTCTGGAGTGTGAACAAAAGAATATTCTGCTAATGATTGAAAAACATCTGTTAAAATTCTTTCTGCTAGCTCATTTTTATCTTGATCATCAACACCATTAATTCGTGCCATTATTTCTACCTCAAAAGATTTTATTTTTAGACTACTTTTCAACTTTAATATCAATTACATTCTCATCACGACGAGAAAAATTATCTACATTCATTCCAAAAGGTAGCGAGAAAAATTTCATTGCTCCGCCATTAATTTGATTATCAATCATTTGTTTAACACGATTTTTGATATATTCTCTAATTGGACGACGTACAGTAGGAATCATTAATAATAAACCTGTTAAATCGCTTAATACTCCAGGGGTGATCAAAAATGCTGCTGCTACTAACAGTAATGCCCCGTCCAAAACGGCTGTAGTCGGTTCTTGTTCAAGCCGTAGTGCAGCTTTGATTCTACTAATTGCTTGACGACCTTCCCTTTTAGCTAAGTATGCTCCTAGCATTCCAGGTACTACAATCATTGCAATAGTTGCCCAAATATTTGTGTATTGTGTTAATAAAACCAGTAGATATGTTTCAACTACTGTAATTACAGTAAAAAGTAAAAAGAGTTTACCTATTAATTTCATAGCTTTTTTCCTCAAAAATTAATAGTAGCAGACGAGAAAATTTTTGTCTGATTTAATACCGAAATTAATAGAAAATTTGCTTTCTCTTTTTTATAAAAATTAGTTAATCTGTAAAAGGCTTGCAAGCTAAACTTAATAGATTGATAATAGCCCAAACAAACTAATGTCTGAGGCAAATAGATGTTTTGTACACAGTGCAATAAATCCTATGATAAAAAAACCGTTTTCTGCCCAATTCATGGGCGTAAATTGATAAATGACCCAAAAGAAGCTGTATTAGGTCAAATTATCGATAATAAATACTTAATTGAAACCGAGGTTGGAGAAGGTGGAACAGGCACTGTTTATCAAGCACGTCATGTTAAATTAGATATGACTTGTGCTATAAAAATCTTACATAATAAATTTACTGATGATCCTGTTGCAATAGAACGTTTTCGACGTGAAGCCTATGCTTCTATGCAAATACGCCATCCTAATGCTATTGCTGTTATGGACTTTGGCACTACTCCAAACAATTTAGTTTATGTAGTAATGGAATATTTAGTTGGAATAACTTTAAGAGACCGCCTAGAACAAAAACCTATTTTTACTATTCAAGAAGCTAATGCCTTAATGCAACCTATTTGTGAAGCAGTAAATGTTGCTCATAAAGTTGGTATTGTCCATCGAGACTTAAAACCAGAAAATATTTTTCTTGACCATAGCAAAGGAAATGAGGAAGTAGTAAAAGTTCTAGATTTTGGAATTGCTCGTATGACAAGTGTTACTGAAGATCAACAAAAACGTGCAATGCGACTTACTCAAGAAGGTATCTTAATTGGTACACCTCATTATATGTCACCAGAACAATGCTATGGGCGTGATGTTGATGCAAGGTCAGATGTTTATGCTTTAGGAATAATGCTTTATGAAATATTAACTGGTCAACTCCCATTTGATGATCGTTCGCTTTCAATTGTAGCAGTAAAACAAGCACGTGAAAAAGCTAGACCTACTTATGAAATAAATCCTAATGTGCCTCATATTGTTAATGCTGTTGTAATGAAAGCAATGGAAAAAAAAGCGGAAAATCGCCCTCCCTCAGTGATGGCATTTGCCCAAGAACTCCAAAGTGTAGTCAAAATGGTATCAGAAAAAGAATTTCAATCCGTTTTTCTTAATGCTAGTGATGAAGACTTAGAAGCAGCACTTTTACTTACTAATCTTACTTCTGGTAACTCTCGTTTTGATCAAATAGATCCAAGGGACAAATCCAAGGAAAGGTTTTTAGAAAAATCCTTTGCTCCTGAAAGAAGACGTAATACTAAACCCTTAGTAGCAAATCCAGAAAATAACTTAACCGAACAAACTACAAACCAAACAACCTACTTTAATCAAAATCGTACAGTAAACACTTACCTTTCTTTAACTAGCAATGAACTTACAGTAGTAAAAAATATTAGAAACTCTGATGATGAGTTTACCGAAGAAAATCCTACTTTTAATGCTATTAGAATAGAAGATCCTGCTGTAATAGAAGGACTCTATGAACAACTCCTACATTTAATTAAAGAAACTCCTATTTTGATGCAAATAATTGCATCTGATCTGGAAACTAAAAAGCCTATTGATATGGTTTTTTTAACAGAATTGAAATATGCAGTTGACAATATCCGTAATATTATCTTCCGTTTAGAAAAAACTGCCTCAAAATTTTAGTTAATTTTAACTAGCAGTCTTTAGCTCTCCATTTGGGTAAATATCTATTACCGATAATTTTTGAGCAAGTAAAGGAGGAGTAAGAATTAGTTTGCGGTGACATTTAGTAGGTAAACTTTCAGCACACATTAAACATATATTCTGACCTTGACTTAATTTAACAATTTCTTGTAATCCTCGATCAAAATCTTCTTTTGGTGCTTGGATTTTCCAACCTAGTTCAGGAAAATGAATATAAAGTATTTTTTCTGCTCCCAAAGCAGCAATTAAAGCTTTTTGGTTAAATTGCGGCCAACGTGATCTTGGCACTGCTCGCACATCTGCCAATATTTGAATATTGTTTGTTTTAAGCAATGCCAAGAAAGTTTCTATAGTTTGTCGTCCATGTCCTACTGTGAAAATCATTATTCGTCTTGATTTGTATCAACAAGATTTGATTTAACTTTTCTCATATTGGAAGCTAGAATTCTTTTACGTAATCTAATTGAAGTAGGTGTAATTTCTACAAGCTCATCATCTTTGATATGAGCTAAAGCATCTTCTAAAGTAAGCTGTTTAACAGGTACTAAGCGGATAGCTTCATCTGCTGTAGAAGCACGCATATTAGTTAATTTTTTATCTTTAATTGCATTAACATCTAAGTCCACAGCTTTAGCATTTTCACCTATAATCATACCTTCATAAACTGGAACACCTGCACCAACAAGAAGTTGACCCCGTTCTTGTAAATTATAGAGTGCATAGGCAGTTGTTACCCCTTCACGGTCTGCAACAAGTGATCCTGTTAGCCTAGATTTAATATCTCCTGTCCAAGGTGACCAACGTAAAAACAAAGTATTCATAATACCTGTGCCGCGTGTATCAGTTAAAAACTGACCACGAAAACCAATCAACCCACGAGAAGGAACTTCAAATTCTAGTCTAACTCTTCCCGTCCCATGATTAACCATTTTTATCATTTGCCCTTTTCGTTGTCCAAAAGCCTCTGTCACCACACCAATAAATTGCTCTGGAATGTCAATTACAGCTAGTTCTATAGGCTCGTGTAATTGTCCATCTATCCTTCTAGTAATAACTGTTGGCTTGGACACTTGGACTTCATAGCTTTCTCTGCGCATTTGCTCTAGTAAAATACTTAATTGTAACTCTCCGCGTCCACTAACCTTAAAACTACCAACTCCGCTATCTGAAGTAGTTTGATTAAGTCCAGCTTGAGAATCAGCATCTTCAACTCTTATAGAAACATTACCAAGTAGCTCTTTTTGCAATCTTTCGCGTAGTTTACGAGAAGTGACATATTTTCCATCTCGACCGGAAAAAGGAGAATTATTAACACTAAAAATCATTGAAATTGTAGGTTCATCAATTTGAATTTTAGGCAATGCTACTGGATTTACTTCACTAGAAATAGTTTCACCTATTTCTATTCCTTCAAGTCCAGCTAAAGCTACAATATCCCCAGCTTTAGCTGTTTGTATTGATAATCGTTTTAAGCCTTCAAAGGTATAAAGTTGGGTAATTTTAGTCTTTTGTATCTGTCCTTCTAACTTGCACAAAGAAACTATGTCATTAACGCTAATTGTGCCACCATAAATACGCCCTATAGCAAGCCTTCCAACATATTCATCATAATCAATGTTTGTGACTAAAATTTGTAAATTATCCGTCTCACAAGCTGATGGTGCTGGAATAGTGCGTATAATTTCTTCAAAAAGGGGTTGTAAGGTGTGACTATCATCATCTAAAGCTCTTTTTGCTATACCATCACGAGCAATAGCATAAATGATTGGAAAATCTATTTGATCATCGCTAGCATCTAGTTCAATAAATAAATCATAAATTTCATTAACTACTTCTTGAACTCGTGCATCTTGGCGATCAATTTTATTGACTACTACAATAGGTTTTAAGTTTTGTTCTAATGCCTTGCTTAAAACATAACGAGTTTGTGGTAAAGGCCCTTCGGAAGCATCTACTAATAACATTACCCCATCAACCATTTTTAATACTCGTTGAACTTCTCCGCCAAAGTCAGAGTGTCCAGGGGTATCAAGAATATTAATTTTGACACCACAATAGTTTAATGAGGTATTTTTTGCCATTATGGTAATGCCTCGTTCGCGTTCTAGGTCTAGGTTATCCATTACTCGTTCAGCAACTCGTTCATTAGCTCGAAACATACCTGCCTGTTTTAACATTAAATCTACTAACGTAGTCTTTCCATGATCGACGTGTGCAATAATGGCAATATTACGTATATCTTCGCGCACTGGATTAACAAGTGCGACGCTACTATTTTCTTTTTCTGTCATGTTACTCACTTAAATAAACTCCCAAAAGGAAAATTGAAACTAGGTAGCCTAACAGATCTTTACCATTTCGCCAATGTTTTTATCCGATAGCAAGATAGCTTTGATTTTTAAATAGCAATAAGCTTTAGATTTTTATTCTAAAAATTTTGGATAAAAGACATTTAACCATTGAACCTATTAGACAAAAGTAGGTTAATTACTATTAAAATATTGTTTTTTAAAATACTACACTAGATTTAAGAAATTTAAGCTCCATTGTTAGTTTATAGTTAAGAATAATAATTGCTTTAACACTTTTTTAGTGAGGGTGTAACTATGTCTAAATTAGCTTTTTTATCAAAAATAAATTATAAATTTTATCAAAAACTATTTTTTTGTATTATTTTTATTCTATTAATAATTATTATAAAACCATTTATTAAATTAGATTTTAGTAAACAAAAATTCAATCAAGTTTTTGCTTCTTACCAAAGTAAACTTGCCTATCAAATTGGGGTTTCACCAAAAGAAATTACAATAACAGGCAAAACAAATATTGCAGGTTGTTTAGTTAATTTAGTAAATCCTAACTCAAAATGGTCTGTACTAGCTGATAGTGAAGGCAATTTTAAGCTTCCAGAAATAACTTGGTATCCTGGAAAAAATTATTGCTTAAAACTTTCTTTAGAAAACAATAAATCTTTTCAAACAGAAATTTTTGCTCCCTGGGAATATCCAAAATCAGGAAACCTAGATTTAGGTTTTATTGACCTAGCTCTTGCACTCAAAAATCAGTCTCTAAAAATGCAAACTTCTTATAATTTAATCCCTTTTGACTCAAAAAATAAAAAATATTATGAACAGCTTTACAGCAATATTACCAGTAATATATGTGGTGAAGAAGAAAAAATCATGGCTTTAACAAAATTTGTTTGCCAAAAACGAGTAGCTAAGAAAAAAGTCTCCATTGACATATGGATACCTAGACAACTTTTAGAACCAACCGAGCTTTTTTCTTATACTTGTGGCGAACTTAGCAGCGCGCTCGCTCATTTAGCTTACGCAGGCAATTTTAAGATAAATTACATAGATATGATTTTAAATAAAGATCCTAAGCAAAGACCTTACACTCATGTAGTTACAGAAGTTTATTACCAAGGAAAATGGCATCTCTATGATCCTACTTTTGGCACAGCTTACAGAAACGAGAAAGGAGAAATTGCTAGTTATCAAGAAATTAGATTAAATCCAAAAATTTTAGATAACCCTATTAGACTTCATCCTGAAGCTAAGTTACATACAAACTGGTTACATAATTTATATTCAGAAGGAGTACACCAAAATTTTTCTTTCAGTGAAAATAATTAAAATATTAAAATACTTGAAAACACTGCTATTTGTAACAATTTTTGGTCGCGTTTCAGTAAAGTTGGTAATGCAGTTGCATCCCTTTGTTAAATCGATGTACAAAACAAATGCTAACTTTTTATAACACAACCATTTACTTAATACTCTTAAAAATATTTACCTTCATAATATTAACCTATAAATTAAACTTAATAAATTAGCTGCTTCTTTGTCTTCACTCTTAGATAGTTCTAAGGTTTCTTGTAATTCGTCCACAGCTTTATTGTAATTACCTAAAAATATATAAACTTTTGCAAGACAATAATGAATATCAGACATATTCTTTGATTCATCTGGCAAATCTTCATATTTTTCTAGTAAAGTTTTAATAACCTCTTTTGAGTCTTGCATTTTTTCTTTATCTAATTTTAGGTTATCTAATACTTCATCCCGACTAAATTCATCTCTAATAAAAAAAGAACCTGTTCCAGTAATTGTAAAAAGTAGATTTTCTAATAAGAAAGGACTATTTACATCAAGGTTAAAAGCCTCTCTATAGTGGGCTAAAGCTTCTTTTTTTTCTTCAAGTTTTGTATATGCAATAGATAGATTTTGATGTGCTAAGAGGGAATCTTTTTTTAATAAAATAGCTTTTTGATAGTAGGTTTTAGCTTTTTCCACTGAACCTATAGCCCCTTTATTTTCATAGAGTAAATATATATTTCCAAGAATTAACAAAGCTTCTGGAAAGTTTTTTTGTTGTTCTAGCGCGATTTGCAGTTGAGTTACTGCCTCTGGAAAAAATTTACCTTGATTAAAATAAGAACGTCCTAAATTATAGTGGGCTAAAGAATAATTACCTTGTTTTTGCTTAATTGCTAGCTGGAAATTTGCATTAGCATTCTCAAAATCACCAATAGCTTCATAGGCTAGACCTAAATTATTAAAAGCAGCAGGATAGATTTTTCTTTGTTTGGTGGCTATTTGGTAATGATTTATTGAGTTAGGCAAATCCCCTTGATGAAAAAGAGCAAAAGCCAAGTTAAATTCTGCATCAGGTAAGGAATCCTTGCTCAAAGCAACAGCTTTTTTATAAGACTCAATAGCTTGGTCAATTTCCCCTATTGAATAAAAAGCTACACCTAAGTTTAAGTACGCTTTAGCGTTTTCAGGAAAAATTTTTACTACTTCCTTAAACGAGTTTATTGCTTCATCAAATCTACTTAATTTTATTAAAGTATAGCCAAGGCCAAAATGGGCTAAGTCTAATTTTTCCCTTGCATTAATAGCTTTTTGGTAATTAAAGATAGCATTTTCTAAATCCCCTTTTTCTAATAAAAATTGAGCAGTTTTTAGAAAAGATTTTTTATTTTCTGTAATAGACTTTTTATCTATTTTTTCCTCTATTTTTTCTTCTACAGTTTCAAGTTGACTTTCTCCAGGCTTTAGCCCAAAACGCCGGTTATATTCTGTTGGCAAGTAGCGTCTAGGGTTAATTTCTGTTGTGGCACGCCCAGTTTTGCTACTATCTTCTAGGCCAAAACGCCTTTGTTGAGCTAATATAACTACATTGCATAATAGTAATAGCATAGTAATATAAATTACCTTCATAATATGCCTATTAACCATAAAACTCCCAAACAAAAATATTAGTTAAACAAAAAGTTTAATTTGCCTATTTCCAAGTTAGTTTATCAGAGATTTTCTTAATATAACTAATATAAGTGCTTTATTTATATACATCATTTTTGATATATTTCGGTTTCTTTCCCAAAACAGCTATAAAATCTAAGGTGTCACAAATAATTATGAAAACACTAAGCCCCAAATACATTAGTATTAGTTTTTTATTTGCTTTAGTAATACCTCTACAAGCTTATGGTCAATCAGCAGGAGCAACAACAGGAGCTATATTTGGGACAGTTAAAGATGAACAAGGTGCTGTTATAACTAGTGCAAATATAATAGTTAGGTCACTGCAAACCAATGCACAAAATACTTGTGTTTCTGATAACCAAGGCTCTTATCAACTACTGCAACTACGTCCGGGCAATTATGAAATTACTGTTCAAGCTAATGGATTTCTTACTCAAACTGTAACTACTCGTTTATTAATTGGCGTTATTTCTGTCAATAATATTGTGCTATCCATTGGGCAAAATAAAGATAGCGTTGAAGTTACAGATAGTTTAGTTAATACAATTAAAACTGAAAGTAGCACTAACATTACATCAGAAAATATTCAAGTGCTACCAATAAATCGGCGGAATTTTCTGGATTTTAGCTTAACTGCTGCTCGTGTAACTGCTGATCGGCTTCCTCCTCAAGGTGTAGCTAATACATCAGGTCTTTCATTTAATGGACAAAGTGCTAGACAAAATATTATTAATGTTGATGGGTTAGATAACAATGACTTTACATCTGGAACAGTTAGAGCAACATTTAGCCAGGAAGCTGTTCAGGAATATCAAATTATTTCCGATGGTTATTCTGCTGAATTTGGCCGGGCATTAGGTGGCGTAGTAAATATTATTACTAAAGGTGGCTCAAATGAATTTCACGGCTCAAATTTTCTATTTATTAGAAATGATAAAATCAGTGCGCGAGATGCTTTTTTTACTAACAAACCACCCTTTGAACAATATCAATTTGGCACTAGTCTTTCAGGCCCAATAAAACGCGATAAAGCCTTTTTCTTTACCGCCTTTGAGCGACTTTCTGTAAAACAAAATAATGTTGTTACTATTCCTGACAACACAATTAAATCTATTCGCAACGTTGGCTTTTCAATAAGAAATGGGGCTATCCCTCTGGCCGTCGCTAGCACTTCTGTTCTAGCACGTGTAGATATTGCTACTAGCAGTACAAATAATTTAACTATTCGTTTTAATTCTTCTGGTCGTTATGATGGAGCATTTGAATCTTTTGGAGGGATTGTTGCTGAGTCTGCTGGAGGAGTTCAAAGATTAACTGAAAATTCTATTGCTGTAACTAATAGATATATCAGCCCTAACACTGCTTTTATTAATGAAACTCGCTTTCTTTATAACCAAAGGGATTTTAATGTTTTACCTTTAGAAGATGGGCCACAGGTTCAAATTGTTTCTTTAGAAGGCTTAGTAACTTTTGGCCGTTCTATCATTGTTCCTAAACGCTTAAAAGGTAAACTATTCCAATTTAGCAATACTACTAGTTTAGTAAAAGGCTCTCACCAACTTAAATTTGGAGGAGATTTAATTTATATTTCTAATCGTTCCCGACTTAATGTTACAGCTTCAGGAGTAAGTATATTTGCGCCTTTAGATTTTACTGGACTAGGAGCATCAACTGGAGGAATTTTTAGCGGATTAGAAGCTTTTGATCCTTCATTAAGAAATAGTGATCAACGTGCTTTTTTAACACAATTAAGTTCAATATTATCAACAGCTATTACGGGTTTTCCTAGGTTAGATTTAGCTAATTTACCTGTACCTGTATTCTTTCAACAAGGCTTTCCTCCTGAAACACTTGTGCCAACAAAACCCAAGCTTTTTGCTGCATTTCTTCAAGATGATATAAGGATAAATTCTCAACTACTTCTAAAAGCTGGTATTCGTTATGATATTGGACGCTCTAGCTTTGTACCTACTAATAACGGTAATATTGCACCACGTCTATCTATTTCTTACAATCCTAATTTTTTGCCTAAAGCCCGTCTAAGTGCATCCTATGGATTATTTTTCTCTGTTGCTCAGCCAGAAAATACAGAAGTAGTAGTTATGCCTAATACACCTAGAAATTTCTTTATGCCTTTTCCCTTTTCTATTCAAGCTTTTATGCAGCCAACTAGAAAATTTGCTTCTCAAAGTGCTGTGCCTGCAAATATCCCTCTAGTGCCTCAACTTACCGTAGGCCCTGAGTTTCAACCCAACATTCGTTCTAGTTATACCCAACAAATAAATTTAGGTATTGATTATCAAATCAGCAATAAACTTAAAGTTGAATTAGATTATAGTTTTGTTCGAGGTTTAAAGTTATTTCGTTCACGTGACATTAACCCTATTACACGACCAGTTGCAGGTAATCCGTTAGCAAGCTTTTTAACAGGTCGTCTAGATCCCAATATGGGTGCAAGAGTTTACTTTGAATCTGCGGCAGACAGCTATTATCATGCTGGCTCGTTTTCAATTGGAGGTGAGCTTTTTACTAATTTTAATTTGCTTGCTCATTATACTTTAGCCAAAGCTATTGATAATTTTGTTGATTTTTCTCCTACTATTCCGGCTATAAACCCAATAGATCCACTAAATCCAGGGCGTGAACGCTCTCTTTCACTTCAAGATGTACGAAGTCGTTTTGTGCTTTCTGGAAGTTATCAAACTAGTGGACAAAAAAATATATTGCTTAAAAATTCTACACTTTCAACAATCCTAAATTTAGAATCAGGCCGACCTTATAACTTAACAGTTGGTGGGGATTTTGATATGAATGGAGATTTTCCGCCTTCAGACCGTCCTCTTGGTATTAGTAGAAATGCTGGAATAACACCTGGGTTTGCAAGTTTTGATTTAAGGTTAACTCGTAGCTTTGCTTTTGGTGAAAAAATACAAGTTCAAGCTCTTGTTGAAGCTTTTAATTTATTTAATAGAACAAACATTAGCCAAGTTGATAGTACTTTTCCACCTGATCCACAAGGAAAATTTAACTTACCTGAAAAAAAAGATGGACGTTTTATTTCACCTCCTGAACGGTTTCGTAATGCTTTTGCTCCCCGGCAATTACAAGTTGGTTTTAGGCTAATCTTCTAATCGTATAAATAATTAATTAATATAAAAGGGCAATAAAATAAATAGCTTATATTGGCTATACTTATCCTCTTGCTATATAACATGCTTAAAAACTAGAATATTTGCACAAATTAACAATCTTCCATTAATTATTTAATAGAAATTACATATCTATTTTACTAACTTTTTACACTTTCTTAAAAACTTTTTTACACTTTTAATTTAACATTATGGCATCAAGTAAGCTATTTAACAGGTAATTTATCTGTTAAAACAGTGAACAAATTTGACATTTTGCTAGTATTGGCTTGGTATCACTCCAAAAAAACAATTCTAAAGATAACGCAAATTGCCAATATAGTTCTTAGTGCTATTTAGAAAACTCAGGAGTTAGAAAATGAAAAAATTAATTAAAAGTATTGCTGTATTAAGCCTTGTTTGCCTTCTCTCAATATCTGTTTTTGCTAAAGAAAAAAGCAAAAAAGTAGTCTTTCATAATGATGTAACCGTTAATGGTACATTAGTCAAGAAAGGTACTTACAAAGTTGTTTATGATGAAACTAGTAAAGAAGTAAGTATTTTTAATGATAAAGATTTAGTAGTTAAATCTGCTATTACTCTTAGTCCTCAAACCTCAGAAGTAAAGCGCAGTTTCTTATCTACTAAGCAAGATGGTGACACTAGAATACTTACAGGTATTGCATTAGAAGGAGAAAAAGAAATGGTTCTTATTGATGACCAAGCTAATAAATTGGCTAAACCTCAGTAAAAAATATTAAAATTTAATAGTTTTTAAGTGAGTATTTTAATATTTATTTGACTCTTTTTAAGTTAGTAAAATTTAATAAAAATACTCACTTAATTAAATTTAATCTACACGTTTATAAGGTGAATAACCTTGTCCTTCATTTATTTTTGGGACAAATATTCTTACTGTTTTTGCTGGCACAGTAACAGAAATCATTCCAGAAGCAATTTCCACCTCTATATTACTTAATAAGTCTTTCATATGCTGAACATCCATTAACCAAGGATCTCTAGGCGTTATAATTTCTGTTATCTCTCTATCTGTTGGATTAGCAATAACTACTACAGTTTCTCTAACTGAAGAAGTCCGACGTGTAAAAGCAAAAAGATTTTCTGTTGGTATACGGATAAAATCACCCACTTGAAGAGCGCGGTGATTATTGCGAATTTCTATAAGTGATTTTGTTAAGTTAAATTCAGGAACCTTATTTATTAACTCCCATCTCATATGGTTCCTCGTTGTTCTGGGTCATTTCCTCCTGTAAGCCCTATTTCTTCACCATAATAAATAAGTGGTGAACCAGGAACAGTCATTTGTAATGCAGTAATAAATGTTCTGTCTTTTAATTCAGGCAACAAGGTTTTTAATCTTGGTCTATCGTGGTTTGATAAAACTACCCAAGATTTTAGTAAAGGTTCTATTCCACCATCTTCTATAAGAATGTTTAACATTTCTGTAGCCTTTGGCCCTGAAATCTTACCTTGAGTTAGTTCTATTAGTAATCTTCTTAGATACATATTCATTACGCCATCAAGCGAAGGCGACCACCCAGCAGGATAATTATAAATTTCACCTACTACATAAGAATCTGCCTTAGCTTTATGTGCGTTTTGTGTAATTTCAGAAAGTATTTGAGGCCCAAGGTCAAAAGCTACATCAAGCCTCCATCCATCAGCAAATGCTAGATAACTTTGGACTACTGAGTTTGGAGAACGATAAATAATATCCTTAACAGTTGGGTTGTTGTAATTTAGTTCTGGCAAATTATCTACACCAATCCAGGACAAATAACCACTTTTTAAGCTTGTATCAAAAGTATAAAAATTACGATATTTACTTGAAGTATTTTTAAGGGCTTGCTCAAACCAGATAGACCGCCGTCCTGTATGGTTAAATACTCCATCAAGCACAACTTTTAGCCCAAGTTTATGCGCCTCATTACATAATTTCTCAAAATCTTCTCTTGTTCCATATTGAGGATCTATAGAAAAATAATCTATAGTGTCATACTTATGATTAGTGTAGGAAAGAAATATAGGATTAAGATAAAGAGTATTTACCCCAAGAGATTTAATGTAATCAAGCTTTCCTGTAAGAGCTTTAAGAGTCCCTCCCCAAAAATCTAGTTCATGGCTTGCATTACCTATATCACTTAAGTACTTACCCTCAACAGGTTGAGAATCCCATAAATGAAGTTTTCTAGGAGAAGAATAAAGATAAGCGCGTTTTTGTGGATCATCATCTATAGCAAAACGGTCAACAAAAACCTGGTAAACAACTTGATGATTTCGCCAATCTGCCATCCTTGAATCATATGTATCTGCCTTTATATTTGTCTTTGTTGTCATAGAATTAGAATAAACTTCCATATTCAGTATATTACCTAACCATATATTAATAACTATAAATAGTATAATTGCCAAGCGTCTAAACATAAATATATTTCCTTATCAAATCTAGCTTTTAAGCTAGTTTATTCTCCACTCATAGCCAGACGAAAACTTAGTTTAGGTTCAGTATAATTTTTTAACTGCCAAAGTCTATCTGTTATAGGATCATTGCCTACTTTCTCATCCTTTCCTCTAAATACAAAAGTATTGTTTTGCATAATACTATCTGGAAGTTTAAGTTTAGAACCCTCATAAAGAGTAAATTCTGAACTAGTCCATTCAAAATATTCTTCTGCTAATTCATTGATATTTAAGTTGCTTTTATTGGCTGCAATATATTCCCATTCAGCCTCTGAAAGCAGGCGATATTTTTTGCCTGTTTGCTTAGATAGCCAACTGCAAAAGGCAGTAGCATCATTCCAACTAACTTGGGTAATAGGCTTATTTAATATACTTTGTTGTGGTTCATTACCAGCCCAAAAGCTTGGAGGAGGATAATTTGACAGCCTTACAAATTCAGCATATTGGCGATTTGTAATTAAATTTTTAGAGACTAAAAATGTCTTTAGCGTTACTTTATGAGCAGGTCTTGAATATTCATCCTTATTATCAGAACCCATAAAAAATGTTTCGCCTTTAATAGTAACTAGTTCTGGAAGAACTAAGGTCAACTGCTTTTCTATATAAAATTTTTGATATATTTTTACGCCTGTAAAAGCACCTATTAAAAGCAAAAATACTAGAGCTATCACCCAGGGAATTTTGGATTTTTGCTCTATTTTATTAGTTTCAGTAAAAATTTTACTTGTTGAGTTATTTTCATTAGTTTTTACTGTTTTAGGCTTTGTTACTAGAAAGTTTTGTTTTTTAGTTTCTTTTAAGTTTTTGTCTAACCCAGCTTGGTTTATTTCATCCAAAACTTTTTTTAGTGCTAATACACTTTGTGGGCGTTCATTAGGCGATTGTGAAAGACCACGCTCTACAACATCGCTTAGTTCAGGTGTGACACCTGGACGCATTTCTTTTAATGGCTTAAATCCTCCTATCATAACTGGAGGAACTTCACCCGTAAGCATCTCATATAAAATTAGGCAAATACTAAAAACATCTGTACGAGCATCTACACCTAACTTAAAAAATTGTTCTGGAGCAATATATCTTAAAGTCCCTGGAGCATTGCCTGTAGTAATGATTTCTTCTTCTATAGAAGGAAACTCGCTATTTAAGAGTTTAGCAATACCAAAGTCAACTACTCTAACTGATAAATAATTTTCTGCAAGCTCTTGAATTATAATGTTTTCTGGCTTTAAGTCACGATGTATTACACCCACTTCATGTGCTTGATGAAGAGCTAAACAAAGCTGATTAATAATATTGATAGCTTGACTCTCTCCAAGCGTCCCTTTCAAATTAAGCATTTTTCTTAAAGTTACACCTTCTATATATTCCATTACAATAAATGGAAGTTGAGTTGTTTTCATAATTCCATAGTCAATTATCGAAACAATATTAGGGTGACTTAACCTAGCTAATGTGCTAGCTTCACGTCTAAAACGAGACACTCGCGCAGAACCAGAACCAATATTTGAAGAATCAAATTTCATTAATTTTAAGGCAAAAGTTTTATTTAACTCTAAATGGCTTACACGAAAAACTTTTCCCATCCCGCCTTCACCAATTAAAGCTTCAATACGGTATTTTTCATTTATAACTGTGCCTATAGATAAATCTGATTCCATAAAAATCTATTTAATAAAACTCTTCATTTATTTGAAATTTGAATATTTTAGAGCTTAAAAAGGAGTGAAAAAATATCTACTGTCTAACGATACGTAGGGTTAAAACTCTACGTATCTGTCGCCCCGTTGGGGCTTAAGATTAAAATATCAAAATATTTAATTTACACTGTACTTAATTAATAATAGTAGCATTGATATTAACTTGGAAAAAAATGTTTTTGCAAAAAGAAATATATAACAAATTATGTGATAAATATTATTGTAATTATTTGTAATAACAGAGAAAAGGAGAAAATTAGGCTAGTAAAAACTCGCAAGGAAATCAACTAAATTTATTTTAATATTTGTTTAAGTAAATAAAAGAAAATAGCACCACTACCATTTAAGGCTAATATCCAGGTCAGTAAGCTTTTCCACCAAGCTACTTGGATTGCCTGCATTTGTAAGGTTAAGACCGTTGCCATCACGATATTAGAAATTACTACCATAGTAAAATTTAAGTTAGCTAAATCTAAATTAACAGGTAAATTAAAGTATAAAAATAAATTAACTAAAGCAGCAATTGTAAGAACACCTTCGCCATAAGCCATTGTTATCATACAAGCATGCGCACAAATAAAAATATTTTTTTTTGTTATATAAATTAAGCTTGGGCCAAAAACAAACCAGCCCAGTCCAGCAGAAAGCAAAATCCATAATGCTCCGCCTGTAGGTTGCCAGTCAGGTAAAACTAAACTTAAGGAAGCACCATAAATGCAAGAGCCAACTATAGCAATTATTGTAAGAGCCATCCAAGTAACATAAGGTAATTCTTTTAATGATAAACAACTAAGCTCAAAAGCTTGTAATTGTTTTCTAGGTGAGCTTAAACAGTTAATTAATGAAGGATTAAAAACTTTACTCATAAAATATTTTTAAGGTTAAAAAAACTCTTTATTGAACACATCCACTTCTAGCAGACATTGCATATTCCTTTAATTCAGGTTTTAGATTTTTATTTTTTTGTAAAAACCCATCAATTATAGCACTAACTTTTTCACCATAGTAATATTGCCAATGTCCAAGACCATGTAAAGCACTTTCTTGACAAGCAATAGATTTTAATTCCAAGGTTTTTTGCATTACACCTAAAACAGCCTCATCTAACTTTTTTCTTTGAGGATTATTTGGCTCTGCCGTTATAGGGAGAATATCCCACCACATATAACAAGTAGTATTTAATGGGTTAGTTTCTTTTTCTCTGTCTAAATGACTTAAATGCTCTAAGCAGCGGTTAGCAAAAAAATCCTTAAACAAGGTAAAAATAGACTCAACAACTAACAATCTCTTTTCTAATTCAATAGTTTGGTCTGTCAAAATAAGCATATAGTTTGGACATATGCTACTAGCAATAAACCATAAACCTTGGCTTATTTGGTCACTAGTAAAATTTTCTAGTAATTTACTTGAGTTATTAAATAGTTGAGTGATGTAAACAACTATCTGAGAAGGTCTTAGATTAAGCCATTTATTACCCCCATACCAGTACCAGTCTCTTTGCTCAAAAACCCAATTTAACCATTTATTGAAATTTTCTTTTCCCATATTTAATGCTCCAAAAGATTTAAGCTAAGGAAAGGTCTTTTACTACAATTTGAATATAAGTAGAGTTATTATAGTTGGATTCCGTCAATGAATATATTAAACGATAATATTCATTTGTAGAAAAATCATTTATATGCTCTGCACCACCCCACCAAATAGCATCCATAGCATGACCAGAGTGAGACAAACGAAATTTTAGATGCCGTTCGCGGATTAGGGTAGGTTTTTCTAGGATTTGGACGTTTTCAGTTAAAAATATTGGGGTTGGGTTAGCTGCTCCAAAAGGCTCAAGTATAGCAATTTCTTTCATTAAATCGCTGTTGATTTCTGCAAAACTTAAGCGTGCATCAATTTCTATTTCTAAGTTTGATTGTTTTGAGACAAGAAAGTTTTTTGCAAATTCATTGACGCTTTGGCGGAGTTCAGCAATATTTTCTGCTTTTATAGTCAAGCCTGCTGCATGAGAATGTCCGCCATAATGTTCAAAAAGTTCTTTGCAATTATCAAAAGCTTCTAAAATTGGAAATTCTTTTATAGAGCGGCCTGAACCATAACCAAGACCATCTTCTATTGCAATAACTACGGCGGGACGATGAGTTTTTTCTACTACTTTTGATGCTGCAATTCCAATTACTCCACGATGCCAGCCTTCTCCCGCTAGTACAATAACTCGATCATCATCATAGGTTTTGCTATTTTCCAGTTGTGACATAATTTCGCCAATTATGTCGGCTTCTGTGCGCTGGCGAGCGGTGTTTTGCTCATTCATTTCACGGGCTAATAAAACAGCAGTTTCCTGGTTTGGAGCAGAAAATAGTTCTACGGCTGAACTTGCTCCGCCCATACGACCAACTGCATTAATACGTGGAGCGATACGATAGCCTATATCATAACAAGTAATTGGTCGCCCTGATACGCCAGCAATTTCAAATAATGATTGTAAGCCTATATTGCGAGACTTTGATAATTGTTCTAATCCACATTTAGCAATAACTCGATTTTCTCCTACTAATGGGACAATATCGGCAATTGTGCCAATAGCAGCAATCATTAATAAAGATGTAAGTTCTTCGCTTTTAGAATATTTTGCTAGCAAAGCTTGAGCTAACTTAAAAGCAACTCCGCAACCAGCTAAATTTTTATCAGGATAATTACAATCTGGCCTTTTAGGATTGAGTACAGCTATAGCTGCTGGTAAATCCCCTTCAGGAATATGATGATCTGTAATGATTACATCTATTCCTAAACGGCTAGCATGTTCTATTACTGTATGAGCGCGAATACCACAATCAACGCTAATAATTAGCTTGTAGCCTTCAACATTAGCTTTATCAATGGCTTCTTCACGCATGCCGTAACCATCTATAAGCCGTTGAGGAATATAGTAGTTAACAGATGCTCCAACAGCCTCTAAAGCTTTTTTTAAGATTACTGTTGCAGTCGTACCATCAACATCATAATCACCATAAATTAAGATTTTTTCTTCCTTTTCAATAGCTTGACTGATTCGGTTAATGGCAATAGCCATATCACACATTAAAAAAGGTGGGTAGAGGTCAGATAGTTTTGGAGATAAAAATTTGTTAGCTTCCTTACTAGTAAAAATACCTCGACGAATTAAAAGACAAGCTGTAGTCTCAAAAAGTCCCAATGAATGAGCTAAACGCATTACTCTTTTTTTATCATAATCATACAAACGCCAATGTTTGCGTTGCTCAGTTGAAACATTCATGAGCATTACCCCTAGAAATTTTCATTTTTATATAAACGACTAGTCTAACATAGCTCTAAATACTCAGCTATAGCTTAAGGCTTGATTATTTTACTATGTAATTGATTATTAAATGGTTGTAATAACAGAGCTTAGCTATTATTATTCATTGTCAAGTCCGGTTTTTATTTCTAAATCTTTCATCAAGTCGCTAAGTGTACTTTTAGCAACACCTAAAAGCTTTGCTGCATTTGTTTTTGCTCCATAAGTGTTAATTCCACCTGATAAACTTAAAGCATATTCAACATATTCTTTTTTACATTGTTTTATATATTCATCCAAAGATAATAAATTATTTTTTACTTGTGGGTTTATAATTTTTTCTGGTAAATCTTTAGCTGTTATTTCTAGTTTATTAAATAAAATATCTATTGCATCAATAGTTGTTATTAGTTCTGCTAAATCTCGCCAAGGATACTGTTGTATTAATATTAGTGCATCATTAGAAAATATTTTTTTGGAATTATTTATTTTTAATATTTTCTGTACTAAACTTGGAATTTGGCTTGTTCGTTCAATTAATGGAACTTGATCTATAGATAGCATTTTTATTTGTTGATATAAATTAGTTAATATATTTTGTAATAATTTATTATCATCATTATTATTTATTTTTTGTATTTGATTTAGCGATTTATTTATCTCATTTTCTAAAGATATTTTTGATATACGAGGTGGTAAATCTTCAATTTCAATTATTTGTTTTTCTGCTAAAACATCTACAGCTTCTACAACAGAAATTAACTCTCTTACATTACCGGGCCAGTAATAATTTTGCATAATTTTTATTACTTTATCGCTAAATTTTTTATTTGACCCTCGCCTACTTAAAGCATATTGTACCAACTTAGGAATATCTAAAAGGCGTTCCCTTAAAGGTGGAAGTGTTATTTCTATTTTAGAAATACGATAATAAAGGTCGGGCAAAAACAACCCCTTATTAACTAGCTCTTTTAAGTTTTCATTACAAGCACAAATTAGCCAAAAACTTGTTTTTTGTACTTCTCTAGTATCTCCAACCCTATAAAATTCTCCACTATCCAAAACTCTTAGCAATTTACTTTGTAACTCTAAAGGGCTTTTATGAATTTCATCTAAAAACAGAGTTCCACCATTAGCAATACTAAGAAATCCTAGCTTATTTTCTTTTGCGTCAGTAAAAGATCCTGCTCTATGTCCAAAGAGTTCTGATTCAACAATTGAGGGAGAAATAGAAGCTAAATTAATAGCGACAAAGGGCAAACTTTCTGGTTTATCATTGCTGTAATATTTATGTGCTGCTCTAGCAAACAATTCTTTTCCTGTTCCCGTTTCACCTTGTAATAAGACAGGGACAATTAAATTATTTTTCTTATCTACTGAAGTAGAATTACACCAATAACGATTGCTAATAGCAACTTTTTGTAGCATTTCATAAGCTTGTTGTAGATTTTCACTAGAACTTTCTATAGGAGACAAACCAGAAAAAAAGCGGTCTTGTTGATGTTGTGCAAGAGCCTTGCTTTGTTCTTCAGCACTTTTTGCCACTATTAAGCTATTAGCACTACGCAGTGCAAGATAAATATAGTTACTAATTGCTGTAATAAAATAAAAATCAATACTGGAAAAACTTCTCATTCGGGAAATGCTATCAATATAAATAAATCCTATTGTGCTATCTGCCGAAGGGCCCAGGGGCAAGCAATTACAGAACGAATATTATTTAGCACAATACTTTCAGCCTGGTTTAATTCTGGGTCAATATTTATATCTTGCAACAAAAGTTTTTCGCCTGTTAAAACCCTTTTTATAATACTGCTACTTATTCCCCAATATTTTTCTTCTGCATCCAGATTTATTTTTTTGATCTGTTTCTTTATAGTAAGAAACTTGCTTTATAAATTGAATTTTGTTTTTTAGACTAAATTTTGTTTTTTATTAACAAAAATTGTTTTGCTTTTTTTACTTAAATCTACAAGCCCAATCAAGCAACGTAAAAACCCGTCTGGCTTGAATTTATTGACTATGACTTTTAGGGATTCACTTAAAATGGACTCAGGATCTGTTTGTTGACAGATTATTAAGCCAAGCTGGTAAATATCTTTTAATAATGCTTCTATTTGGTCTTGAGTTAAAACAGGCAAGTTTAATTGAGATAAATTTTTTTCCATCTGTTTAATGCCCTTAAGAACAATTAATAACTAAGTTTATAAATATATTTTTTATTTATTTAGTCAAGTTATTTTCATAAGTCTATTTTTATGTTATAAAGACAGACTTGTTAAAATAATTATTTGCAGACTACAAATACTATTTATATAATTATCAAGGATTTAACTTAAACAGTATAATAATTTGTTAACCTACTAAACATCATTAAATAAAAAATAACTGAGAAAAATTTATCATGGGCATCAAAGAACGTCGAGAAAGACAAAAAGAATTTTTAAGACAAGAAATTTTAGAAGCAGCACGGGAACTTTTTGTAAAAGAAGGTTATGAAAATGTTTCTATGCGTAAAATAGCTGAAAAAATAGAATACTCCCCTACTACAATTTATATTCACTTTAAGGATAAAGCTGATCTTCTTTTTTGTATTTGTGAAGAAACCTTTGAAAAATTACTTCATGGGTTAGATGAGGTTGCTTGTTTATCTGATAATGACCCTGTTAAATGTCTAGAAGCAGGCATCCGCAAATATATTTATTTTGGGCTAACTCATCCTAATGATTACAAAGTTGCTTTTATGTATCGACCAGAAGATTTAGCAATGGAAGATATTAATAGATTTTTGTCCCCTGACTCTATGGGTAATCAAGCTTATGCTCGCTTGCGTGATATTGTGGTTGAATGTATAAAACAGAAAAAATTTAAGGAAGTTGATCCAGAATTAGTAACACAAAGTTTTTGGACAACAGCACATGGAATTGTTTCTTTACTAATAATTAAATGCCATTTCCCTTGGGTAGACCAAGAACAGCTTATTTCTCACACAATTAGTAGTTTGATTAATAACTTAAAGGTTTAGGTAGTAGCTTAAATTTTCAATAGCAAAGTTCATTTATATAATCAAGTAGTTTTACTACTCCATGTTGGAGTATTTCTGGCCTGCTAATTAAGCTAATAACTAAAAAGCCTTCTAGTTGAAAATCAAAAAAATATCCTGGATGGACTATTAAATTTTCTTTTATTAGTAATTCAAGTATTAGTTCTTCTTCACTAAGAATTTTTGGTACTTGTAAAATTGCATACCAACCGCCTTCTGTCGGCAATAAGCGGCAAACACTATCTATAGGAATTTGGGATTTTAGCCAATTAAAATTAACTAAAACACGCTTTTGTATTTGGGTTTGCAGTGCAGGAACAAGTTCTAGAAGTGATGGTAAAGCATGTTGAACAGGACTACTAACAGAAAGAAATAAATCTGTAATAAATTCCAATCTTTGATAAGCTTCGTCAAATATTTCTTTTGGCCCATTAAGAATAATCCAACCTAACTTTAATTGTGGTAATCCTGCTACTTTAGATAAACCATTAAGGGTAAAAGTTAAAATGTCGTCTATAGTAGCAATACTATTTGCTCTAGTCCTATCTTGATGATGTGGATAATCATAGAAAACTTCATCAGAGATTAGAGCTAAATTATTCTGTTTACAGATGTTAATTAGTTGTTTTAATTCCTCTTTTTTTAAGTATGATCCTGTAGGATTATTTGGATTAACAATAATAATTGCACGAGTATTTTTTTGGCAGACACTTTGAAGATATGGGAAATCTATATGCCAGTCGCCATCAAAATATAAATGATAATTGATAACTTCTACACTTTCTATTTGTGCCAAGTGTTCAAATAAAGGATATGACGGCGTAGGAACTAAAACACTATCACCTGAATTCATTAGTAGCTTAAAAGTAGTGTGTAAGCTTCGCTAGTACTAGCGGTAAGAAAAATTTTTTCTTCTGTTACTTGTTGTAAATTATAGTAGTTAGCTATAGCCTTACGTGCAACAAGCAACCCTTTTGGATCTGGACGATAAAAAAGGCTGTTTTTATTGGCTAAAGCAGTGATTATTTCCGATTCTGGGTAATCAAAAGAAACTTGTGTAGGGTTAGAGACTGTTAAATCTATAATTGGAGTATTGCTTAATTTTTTTTCTTTAATAATATTAGTTAGTCTATTAGCAGACATCTTTGGTGGGGTACGACTAGAAAACATTAAACCCTCTAAAATCTAAAAGTTATAAACACGAAAACTATTAGTTAGTTTCCGTATTTATAACTTAGAAAAGAAAAATTCTTATTATTTTGTAAAAGCACCAGCAAAATCTTGAAGTAATGTAGGGTTGTTGGTTTTTATTTTGCCACTCATAAAATCCATCATACCTGGTTTATATCCATCCCAAATTTTAGAAAACATCTCAGCGGATGTTTTTAATACACAATCAGCTTCATCAACAGTTTTTCCTTCTTCTACCTTAATTTTGTCATTAGAAAAAGTTACTGTGTATTTATAATCATCCAAAGAAAAATAATAGCTACGATCATCTGACATAGAACCTTTTTTATAACCGGCTTTCATTGACTCAAAAATTTCTGGAACAGTTGCCATAAAAGTTAATTACCTCCAAATTTTTCTTACTACTAAAATTAATAAATGTTAATACCCTAAATCCTTTAACTTTTCCATAGTTAAAGCAGATTTTTCTGTTATATGACGTGTTGTTAACATTCGTTCAATGTACTTAGCTACAATGTCAACTTCTAAATTTACCTTTTGTCTTGCAGTTAATAAGCTTAGAGTAGTTGATTTCCAGGTATGAGGAACAACAGCAACAGAAAAATCACTTAAACTTAAATCTGCTATAGTTAAACTTACACCTTCAATAGCAATAGAGCCTTTTTGACAAATATAATGGGCAATTTCCTTTGGATAAGAAAAACGCATTATATAGCCTTCTCCAACAGTTTGACGAGCTAAAAATTCTCCAGTTGTGTCCACATGCCCTTGGACAATATGCCCGCCTAATCTATCACTTAGACGTAAAGCTCTTTCTAAATTTACTGAATTTCCTGTTGATAAACTGCCCAAAGTGCTACGTAGCAAAGTTTCTTTAGAAACATCAAAAGTAATATTTTGACTAGTAAATGCTGTTACAGTTAGACAAACACCGTTTACTGCAACACTATCACCTAATTTAAGGTCTTGAGTAATTTCTTTAGCAGAAACAATAATCTCTCCGCCTTGACTACCAATTTTAGTAGCAGAAATTTTTCCTAATTCCTCAATAATTCCAGTAAACATTTAGCTAATTCCTAGAGGTTTTGCCATTAAATTTAACTTTGGCTCAAGGTGTTCTAAGATTTTTTCTACTACTAAATTAGGAGTTAAATTAGAAGTATCAAGTTTAATAGAGTCCTCCGCAGGCCGTAGAGGTGAATAAGTGCGTTGTTCATCTCGTTGATCTCGTTCTTCTATTTCTTTTAAGGTTTCTTCTAATGTTAAATTTTCTCCTCGGTTAACTTCTTCTAAGTTACGACGGCGAGCGCGTTCATCAACATCTGCTATTAGAAAAATTTGGCATCTGCATTAGGAAAAACATGTGTTCCAATATCTCGCCCATCTAAAACCACTCCACCTTGTTTTCCCATTTCTTGTTGCCGTGCTACTAAAGCTTGGCGAACACCTCCAATAGCAGAAATAATTGATGCTGATTGGCTAACTTCTGGAGTGCGAATATTTTCTGTTACATCTTCGCCATTAAGAAAAACTTGTAACTTATAAGGGCTACCCTTTAAGTTTATATTAGTATCTTTTACTAAAGAAATTATTTTTTCTTCTTCTGATAATCCTATGTTTGCTCTAATTGCTGCCAAAGCAGCAGCCCTATACATTGCCCCAGTATCAATATATAAATATCCAAGTTTGTTAGCTAATGCTTTACCAGTAGTACTTTTACCTGAACCAGAGGGGCCATCTATTGCAATAATTAAATTTTTTTTCAAAATCATTTTAATAAAACTTACTCCTAAACTAATTGCCGAGAAATTTATTTACTTACTATTTCAGAAAGGTTTAAGCTATCAATTTTTAGCTTTAACCCACGTCTGGATAAACCTAATTCTTTTGCTACCTTACTAAAATTGCCTTGGTTGCGCTCAAAAGCAGCTAAGATTAACTCTCTTTCTACTGGCCGGACAACATCTCTTAGCGTTTTTGGCGATTCTGGGAACTCTAGTATCTTAGATCTTTTGCTGGCTAGAGAGGAAGTTAAATTTTGTGATTGAGGTTCACTTAATCTAGGTAACATACTTAAAGAGTTTGATTGTTGAATATCTAAAGAAAGATCATCTATAGAAATCACATCACCTTTTACTGAATAAGTAATTAATCTTTCAATTTCATTGCGCAATTGACGAACATTTCCTGGCCAATGATATTGTTGTAAAGCATTAATCGCACCTTCAGAAAAAGTTATTTGTTTATCCCCATAACGATTAGCAAAATAGTTAAGATAATAACGTAGTAACATTGGAATTTCTTCTGCTCGTTCTCTAAGAGGTGGAATATGTATGCGAATAATGTTTAGCCGATGATAAAGGTCTTCTCTAAATCGTTTCTCTGCAACTGAATAACCTAGATCTGCATTGGTTGCAGCAATTACTCTTACATCTACTTTTAATGGCCGTCCTTCGCCAAGAGGTTGAATTTCACCTGCTTCTAAAAATCTAAGTAACTTTGGTTGAATATCTAAACTTAAATCTCCAATTTCATCTAAAAATCATGTTCCACCTTTCGCGGTACGACTTACGCCTAAGTAATTACTTGTAGCACCAGTAAATGAGCCTCGACGATGCCCAAAAAGCTGACTTTCAATTAATTCTCTAGGTGTAGCAGTACAATTAAAAGCAACAAATGCGCCTTCACAACGCGCACTTTCTGCATGAATTGCCCGTGCTACTAGCTCTTTTCCTGTGCCAGATTCACCAGTAATTAAAACTGTCACATCAGAAGTGCGGATCTTTTTGATCTGGTCTACTACTCGACACATTATCGGACTTGCATAAACAAATCCTTGAATTAATATATTTGGTTCAGTAGTATTTTGTACTGATATATTAGTAGTATTTTTAACCTGTCCAAAATTAGTACGTAGCGAGCAATTTTCTAGCCCTAGTTTTAAGAATTCTAAAATAAGTCCCAGCGTTCTTGTTCTAAGTATGAAAAGTTAGTTTTACTTTCAGAGTAAACAAAAACATCTTGATGATAAATGCTTGATAGTTTGATTAGTCGTCCGCTATCTAAATATTTTTTTTTCTGAAGCAATTATTTGTTTACGTAACTTTGCAGCTTCATTTTGACTAGTTCCATGAGAAATTAGCAGAGTTTGAGATTGATTAGAGGGTAAAAAATAAGTAATTGTGCTATTGGCAGTGTTTCAAAAGTAATTGCTGCAAATTCTTCTAATAAGATTTCTTGAGTAATACAAGCTTGGGCTAAACGCTTAAATAAAGGTAAATCTAAAAGGGTTGCAATATTTTGTATAACACTATTTTTATCAATAGTTTTGGTAGTATTTGGAGATGTTAGTTTTTCATTAACAAGAATCTGCATTTTTTCGGCTCGAATAATATCTGGACGAGCCTTAAGTTCTATAAGAATTTCTTGAGCTTGAGAAATATGACTTTCAGCAGCAGTTAAGCTTTCACTACTAATTAAAACTTCTGCTAATTCTAAATGACTTCTGCCAAGTTCATATCGATCCCCTACAGTAGTAAAAATTGAAATTGAAGAGTTGATATGTTGAATTGCTTCCGTCAAAACACCTTCAACATACTTAAGCATTCCTGTTAAACGTTGAGCAAAGCCAGAAATATAAGGTGAAGGCTTAGTCATAAGCCTTTCTTGGGCATGTTTAAGAAAATTTCGGGCTTGTTCATACTCTCCCCTTGCAAAATAGTAGTCCACAAGTGCCAGGAGTGAAAAAGTAATTTCATTATGATCTCCAACAGCAGTTGCTAGTTGTAAAGAAGAGTTAAAAGCTTTTAAGGCTGCTGGATTTGTAGCTTGGTAAGTATAACCATAAACTCTTTTTGCATAAGCTAGGACACTTTTATCAGTTTGTTCTGCAATCTTAATTGCTGGTGTTAAAAGACGTTTAGCTCCATTTAGATCACCACAACGCAATTTTAGTTCTGCCAAAGTAATTAGTGCTAGGCTTTCGCTATGGTGATAATTTGCGCTACGGGCTAACTCTATTGCTTGAGTCAAAAACATCTGGGCTTTTTCCCACATACCAAAGCGCAATAAACAATCGCCTAAATTATTATAACAATGAGCAATAAAATGAGAGTTATTTAGCTTCTTAAAGTTTTCTATAGCACTTTCATATAAATTAATAATTTGTTGTGCTGAGCCTCGTTGCTCTAAAAACAATGTATTTGCCAGGTTCATTTGCAGAGAACCTAAAAGACGATAAGATTTTGTATTGGCTACCAATTTTAATGCTCTGTTGTAATGGAGTTTAGCATTAGCAAAATCACCTTCATAATGATCTACCATTCCTAAACGTAAAAAGATTTGTGCAGTCAAACGACGGTTAGCTATTAATTCTGCTTCTGTATAAGCCCGAGTTAAATAATCTCGTGCAATAGCATATTCATTAATATTTATATAGAGTAAAGAAAGCTCAAAATAACCTCTTGTTATACCTTCTTTATCATTAAGAACGGTAAATAAAAGGACTGCTTCATTTAATTTAGCAATTGCTTTTGGGTACTGCGCTCTCCAACTAGCAGTAGCACCTATTCTAAGTAGTAGTTCTGCTTGTAGTTTACTAGGTAGGTTAGTTTGCTGTTTTTCATATTCATTTAATATTACAGCAGCTTCATCATAAAAACTTAATTCACAAAGAGCTTCATTAAGCAAACATCTAAGAATGACTTCCTGTTCAGAGTCATCAACTTTTTGTTCTAAAGCATTTTCTATTAACTTAATTAATTCTTGATATTGTCCAGATTCAAAAGATTTTTCTGCTTGAGAGATAATGTTAGAAAGTTGATTTGATGATTTATTTGGTTTATCAAAAGCTTTATACCATGGAACGGAAACGCGCTGTGTACTCATAGGCTCAACAACTAATAATTTTTAGGTTTTCTTAATCTATTCTCATCAAATTAACTGTACCAACAGAATCTTGTATCCCTGTAAGAGCTAAAAGCCCATTTCTTTCTTGTAAATAAACCTTTAATAAAGTATTAGAAAAGTTTTGTGCTGCACTAGTTTCACCAGACAAAGTATCAAAGCGGTAGAAAGTTCCCTTACTCATTGCAATATAGGCTACAGTACCAGCTTCATTTATTGTAGTATTCATTGTGTCTTCTTGTTCATCAAATATTTTGGCAGAGATCAAACTAGCATCACTAGCTTCAATAGTTACTATAGCGTTTGGTTTTACCCCTAGAGGGCGACTAATTCCAAGAGGACGACTAATATAAAGTGTAGGTTGAAAGCCTGTTGATAATTGAACGTTACGAAAAACAATATTTCTAGGACTAGTTAAGGCTGATTGAATTGCTCCATCAGCAAACAGTTGATAACGAGCTTTTTCTATTAAACCACCTCCACCATAAATTGGGTAGCTATAAATCATTCCTGTGGAGCTAGAAACAAAATAAATTTCTGTTGCATTACTATTAAAAGCAACATTGCTACCTCTAGCAATAATTTCTCCTGGTGGAAGTACAACTTCATTAGCTGTTGGGTTATTTGGTGTAGTACTTATTGGTAAAAGCTTACCATCACTAGTAAGTTTATGTAGTAGTAAACTATAATTTTCATTACTTTTACGCCAAATTGTTACTAAAGTATTAGAATTTTTATCAAAATCTATATTTATAAGCCTATTGGAATTACTATAAGTTTCTTGGCTAACTACCTCTGTAATGCTAGTTGTTTCTCCAGCAATACCATTAAAAGTATTTTGAATGGTAATTACATATAAAGAAGCTTTATTAGAAAATATCGCATAACCTAAATTACTAACAGCAATTTGACTAGGTATCCAATCACCAAAACTTGACGCAGGTAGAGGTACACTAGCAACATAGCTATCAGGAGAAAATCGACCATCTAAATCAGTTTTTAAGATATGAATTTGTGCTGTAGGAATATCCGTTGCGGCTGAACCAACTACTACCATAGTATTAGAATTGTCCATTGCAACAGTAGTGGGAGCAAAAGCAACTTCTTTGCGATCAACTATTAAGCCAGAATTTGTGCTAAAACTATAGACTTCATTATTATTACTACCATCAGGACGACGATAAGCAGCAACAAAGCCATACTGCCCATCAGAACTAAAAACAACATTATTATTTTTTTGTATTTGTCCAGGCAAAGAAACTACTGTTTGTGTATTATTTGTACCATCACTATAAACAGATATAGTGATAAGTAGAAATAAACAAAGAAAAACAGATAGTTTTCTTAGCATAGCTATCTCCTTGCTGAAACAATAACAGGTGGGGCAACAAGAAATATAAACCTTTCTTGCTTACTTTTCAACTTACAATAACGCTAACTAAACAATAAAAAATAAGTTATAAGCTTTTATAATGTTTAGTTTAAGTAAGTTTATTTGCTACTTAATTAGTTTTTGGAAGTTTATCTTTATCTAAAGCACAGCGAAACCCATAATCAAATTGTCTTCCATCAGGTAGATCTGAATTACGCTTAGAAACTTCTATATTATCAGCTCCAGTATACCAGGATCCCCCGCAAAACTTTTAATTTACCTTTTGCCGGGCCTGTAGGGTTAGTTTTTGGGCTATAGTTATAATAATCTTTGTCATACCAATCCGAACACCATTCCCAAACATTGCCCGACATATCATAAAGGCCATATCCATTTGGAACATAACTTTTTACTTTTACGGTTGGAACGTTTTCTAAATCAATTATTGCTCGACTTAGACCAAAATTAGAATTTTTTTCTAGTGAAGGCATTGCACTACCCCAAGGATATTTTTTATAAAATATTCCTCCTCGTGCAGCATATTCCCATTCTGCTTCTGTAGGAAGGCGTTTTCCTGCCCATTTTGCATAGCTTTCAGCATCTCGCCAACTAACACTAGTAACAGGATGATCTTTTCGATCTTCAGTAGCAAAAACTCGCCAATTATAATCATCTCCTTCTAGTTCGGCATCCGTTATATAGTTTGCATCTTTAACAAATTCCTCAAATTGACTATTAGTCACCTCTGTTTGATCTAAATAAAAAGAATCTACAAATACTTCATAAACTTGTTGATCATTTTTATCCAATTCTAGATCCTCTATTTTAGGGCGAGTTAACCATCCACTACCAATTAGCACCATGCCAGCAACTTTACTATTAATTATTTGGCTTTCAGGTGTTGCAGGCAAACGAGAAAAACCATTTTCTACTATTTCTTTACTTGCTTCTAAGTGATTATTAACCATTGCAAGAAAATATAAATTGTGACCTTGTTCATCTTTAACATCTTCTATATTTAAGCCCAAGGTAGATAAGGCTTTAATAGTACTAGCATTTCCTGTTATAGCTGCATTAATTAGGATACTATCCTTTGAGAAAAACCAACTAGTAACTATTATTAGTATTATTATAAATAAACTAGCCATCCGTCTAAAAGGAGATAGATTAGTTATAGTTAATTTTTCTGATAGATTTTGCTCTAGTATTGCAATAGTTTCTTCTCCTCCAATATAACAAGACCTTCTATAAATTAAAGAAAAAGCTATAGCAATAGGTGGATAAATTACACTTAAAATTAAAAATGGGAAAGCTGCAACCATTATAGGGATATAAAAATCTACTTTTTTAATTAAATTAAAAAACTAATAAAGTATAACCAATATAACTTTTTAGACCTGGTTTAATTAGCTTAAAGCTATCAAATATAATTAAAAATATACTATAGAGCTTACCTAGTATTATTAAAAATAACTTTCTAGGTAATGTCATTAGCGACAGTAAAATTGTTGAAAAATTAGTTTTTATTAAGTTTTCTTGTCCAATAGTTTGAGCAACTAAAGCAATATAAGAAATATTGGCAAGTATTATTACTAAACCAATCAAGCCTTGTTCAACTAAAAAACCTAATTTAATGCTTTGTTGAGAGAGAAATACTTCAATTAACCAGGCTATAAGAAAAAATGGTAAATTTATTAGAACTCCTATTTTTAAGAAGGTTTCATAGTGTTTTTGATATAGTTCTAAAGCTTCTTGCATAATAGGAATATCACCATCAGCACTAGTACGAAGTGCCGTAGCAAAGGCAAGGGCAGAAACAGGTCTATCTTCTGCTTTTTTTGCCAAAGCTGCCATTACAATTTTAGAAACGGCTTTTGGTATTTTGCTAGACTTTAATGGCGGTGGAAGTTCAACACTATGTTTATAAATAAGCTGATACATATCGCCAGTAAAGGGAAGTTTACCACTTAGCATTTGGTAAACTATTACACCTAAACTATAAATATCTGATTGAATCTCTAATTTTGTTCCAGCACACTGTTCAGGAGACATATAAAGAGGTGTTCCCATTATTGTCCCTACCTTTGTTTCCCATTCATTAGTAGCATTATTAGTAAAATGAGTAGCTTGCTGAACTACTTTTTGTGTTTCAACTGAAGCAATTTGTGTTACTGCTTCAGTATCAATATTTTTTACACTTTGAATTGCAATTTTAATATTATCCAAGTTGCCTGTTTTAAGTAAACTTTCTACTTCAGAAGTAGGTAGTTTAGTTTTTAACATTCCTGTTAAAACTTTGTTGGTCTCATCAACATTATTCTTTAATTTAGCTAGACCAAAATCTAGTAATTTTACGTTATAACCTCCCCGTCCATCAGGTTCTAACCAAATATTATCTGGTTTTAAGTCTCGATGAATAATACCTTGTTTATGTGCTTCAAAAAGTCCGACGCAGATTTGTTCTACTATTTCAACAACAAATTGAACTCTTAATTTCCCTTTTCTTTGCAACATATCTCCAAGGTTAGAGCCATTAAGATATTCCATTACTAGATAAGCAATTCGTTTTGAGTCTATTTCTGTAAAACCAAAATCAGTAACATTAACAATATTAGGATGACGAAGCCGTCCAGCAGCTTTAGCTTCAAGCTTAAATCGTTCTACAAACTCAGTATTAGACATAAATTGAGGGGCAATTACTTTTACTGCTACTAAACGTTCTGTGCCTATATGAATAGCTTGGTAAACCGCTCCCATTCCACCCTGGCCCAGTAGCTTTTCAATCCTATATTTAGCATCTAATACTTGTCCATTTCTTAGCATAAATACACGATTCCTTAACACACAATCTTAAAACTAAATTTATTAGAATTTAGGAATCTAACTATTTTTTTGAATTAGCAGAATTTTCTGAAATCTTAATTCCTAGAGCATTAGCAAAATCTGATATGCTTTTATAAACCTGTGAAACTACTTGATTTGCTACTCCAGCCTTTACTTTTTCATATTCTTCTGGAGTCATTTTTCCTACTAAAGCAGTTAATTTATCATTAAATAGAGGGGCTGCTTTCCAAGTATGTTCATTAAGTAAACTAGCTAATTCACTAGTTAATTTACTTGTTTGATTAGTTGAAGTTTTACGGCTAATTACAACTGCTTTACTTGCAATTTGACTAGCACAATCAACTGACATTTGTTCTATCATTTTTTTTGAAATTTTTTTTGTTTGTAGTGGTAATAAATAATCTGTAATTACTTCTTGCACTACTTGAGCTATTTCTGTTTGCATTTGTTGAAAAGCATCAGATTTATTTTTTTCTGACATTAAAAAACTCCTTTACCTTATATTTAAAGTAACACTAAAAACCTGTAATAATTCCCTAAAATTTATCTAGAAATTAAAACTTATTGGAAAAGCAGTCTGTTTTTGTAAATTATAAATTACATTTGATATAATCGAAGTCGTGGTCACTAGATTAACCCAACAAAACCAAATTCAAGAAAAAATTCTAGATACAGCAGCACAGCTATTCTATGAGAAAGGCTTGCAAGCTGTTGGTGTTGATGAAATTGTCCTTCAAGCTGGCATTGCTAAAATGACACTCTATAAATACTTTCTCTCCAAAGATCAATTGATATTAGCTGTTGTAGAACGTAGTGAAGAAAAGTGGTGGAATTGGTTTACTACTAAACTTTACCAACGTAGTAAACTACCTAAAAAACAATTATTAATAATATTTGATTTATTATTTAGTTCTTTTCAAGAAACTAACTATCGTGGAGAACCTTTTATAAATGCTCAAATCCGTGTCTTAGACACAATGTACCCTATTTTTTAGTATCAGAAAAATTTATTAGTCAATTAAAAGATCTTATTTTAGATAAAGTTAAATTAGCTAATATCGCTAACCCTAATCAAGTAGCTGAGCAATTTATATTGTTAATAATAGGAGCAAATATTTTATGTAATATTGACAAAGAAATATCAAAAACAGCTATCCGAAATGCTAAAAAACTAGCATCCCTACTACTAAAAAGTTGTTCTTTAGAATAGTAAAAACTCTAGCAAAAATAGCTGCTTTGATTATTGACCTTTCCATGCCAATTATGCCAATTAAATTCACCTATTTGATTTCCAAGATTAGCCATCAAATCTAAAAGGTTTTCATCTACTGGCTGAAAATTCTGCAAGAAAAACTCCATTATTCCAAATACTTCACAACCAATTAAAATAGGAAAACCAAAAGCAGAATGTAGCCCTATTTTATTTGCTACATTTGCACGAGGAAAATTATCATCTTTGACTACATCTTCAATCCAAGTAGGTTTATTGCTAATTAACAATCTACCTGGCAACCCTACGCCAGGAGAAAATAAAGTCTGTTGACTAACTAACTCAAACTCTGTTTCTTCTCTTAAAAAAGAACTTCGCCAAATTTTTGTGCAACATAAACTATTTAATTCATAGTCATAAGACCAAAAAAGCCCTAATTGAAAACCTAAATTCTCACAAACTGTTGCTAGTATTTTTTCACAAATTTGATCAAAACTAACAGCAGATCTTAATAATTCTGTAACATTTCGCTCAATAATTAACCGCCGTAAAATAACCTGTAATTCCTTATTATGGGCTTCTAACTCAGTAATTTTAATTTGTTTTTTTAAAAGCTCTTCTTGAAGTAGCTCAATATTTGTTTTTTTAATTGATTTATTTAGTTTCATATTTTCCCCTCAAAACCAATGGTCTATTTAGGTTAGAATTTAATCTTACTTAAAAATCTTATACTAGCATAATTACTACTAAATGGTTATAACAAAATCCTAATTTTCTAGCTGTTGTTTAGCTTTAACTATTATAACTGCCTACTAATATCTTAACGTAAGTAAAAAACCACTCCTTTTTACACTTGATTTTTAAATTTTTACTTATATATTTAGACTGTTAGTACAAAATAATAGACTATCAGTATAAAATAATAGACTATTAGTATCATTAAGTATAAGGTATAGAAGATTTAAGAAAATTTAATTAAATCTCTCATATAAAAGTAAATAATAGAATTAGCCACTTAAAAATCAACCATTCTCTATACCAATAAATAAATTCTTAAATCCTTTTTGGATTTAACTAATAAACATATTCAATTGATTTATTTAGTTACTAGGTGACTAAAAATCTAAGGAGAAGAACATATGAAAGGCCGGCTAATAATAAGCTTTTTGATGTTTACAATGATATTTCTTATTCTGTCTTTTACCTCTACTGAAAATTCTCAAGCTCAAAGACAAAAAAAACAACAAATCCATAATGATTGGAATGAGAACTCTTACCCAGATGACAATGAAGATATCCCACTAATGGATGTTTATGCTCCTCCACAATTTCAGCAATCCACTGGCCCAGGAAATCTTATTTATGTAGAAGATAACCTTTCTCAAGGCTCTGGGATTATGATTTTTCGTCGTGGCAATGATGGTAGTTTAACTAAGTTAAAAACTATCTCAACTGGTGGCAAAGGAATGTTTGATGTAACAGGCTTTAACCGCGCACCAACTGGGGTTTTTGCTGCTGTTGACATCGGGCCATTTGAACACGATGGAATAATGATAATGAATGATGAAAGAACCCGCCTTTTTGTTTGCAACCAAGGTTCTGATGATCTTTCAGTATTTGATGTTAGTGCAGATGGACTAGATCTAACACCTGTTCCAGGTTCCCCATTTAAGACAGGTCGTATTCCTTCTAGTGTGGCTATTGCAGCTTTTGATACTGTAGTTGTTGTTAATAAAAATGATCCTGCTGGTAATCCTAAGCCGCCTGGCCTACAAGGTAGTGTTATGACCTATAAAATGGCTTCTAATGGTTCATTAACTCCTGTGCCAAACTCAGAAATTAAATTTCCTGGTGCAACTTGTGGTGAAGGAGTTATTTGTAATCAAAGCTCTACACCATCTCAAGTAATACCTAGTATAGATAAGAAGGTTGTTTTTGTTAATGATTTCTTTGCTGGTATGATTCGACCATTTAAGGTTAATCCTGATGGAACATTAACAGCAACTAAACCTTTTAATATACGTTCTTTAGGCCCAAGTGTGCTACCTATCAATTTAGGTAATTTCCCTTTTTCGCTTGGTCTAGGAATACATCCATCAAAAAATATCTTATACACAGGTTTACTATTTGAAAACAAAATTGGTGTTTTTAGATATAACCCAAATAGTGGAAAATTAAAATTTGTCCGTGCTATGCCTAATGGTGGCTCTACGGTATGTTGGTTTTATATTAGAAAAGATGGTCGCCATATGTGGACATCTAATCAAGCCTCAAACGACGCTTCAACCTATGATTTAACGGATCCTGAAGCTCCAGTAGAAACACAATTAATAAAATTTGAAGGTTGTGGAGAACCATCACATGTAATTGGCTCACCGGCTGATACTTGGATTCACTTTACAAATTCGGCTGTAACTAATAAATGCTCCCAAAAAGATCCTAACACCAGAAGCAATATGATCCATACATTAAGAATTAACTCTCAAACAGGTTTTCTTACAGAGTTAATTCAACCCCAAGTAATGATGGAACTACCTCTAGGGGAAAGAATTCAAGGTGTAGCTTCTAAGTAATTAACCACCTAAGAATAACAGGTAATGAAATTGATTAATATAACAGCCAAAATTATTAAAAACTTTTAACTCTTGAGATTAGCTTAAATTAGCAATTATCTCATTTAACCTGAGGTTAAATTATGTTTATGAAAAAACTTAAATATATCTTTTTTGGATTTGTGATAATGTTTCTTTTCTCTCTTCCATTGCTTTCTGTTTCTCCACCAACACAAGCAGCAGATCATGCTGAAGCGCCTTTTGTTGTTGAAGATCCTGGGGCTGATCTAGCAGATGTTTATGCTTTTCTTGATCCAAATGATAATAGCAAAGTTATTTTAGCTATGGATGTTGAAGGCTTTGTTGTTCCAGCCGAATTACTAAACCTTTGCTGTTTTCCAGAAAATGTAGTTTATCGATTTGAAATTGAAAACACTGGAGATGCCAAACCAGATAAATTTATTGATATTAAATTTGGAACCCATAATTCCCGCCGAGTTGCACAAACTGCATCTATTAAATTGCCCGATGGTAGAACATTTGAAGCACTTACTACTATTCAAAGCCAACGTGGAAATGTAAATGATGTTTCTGTAGCCAACCCACTAAGAGTAACAACAGACCCTGTTTCTGGAGTTTCTTTTTATGCAGGTTTAACGGACGATCCTTTTTTCTTTGATATTGTTGGATTTAATCGCTATGTGATTAAGCTACAAGATAGAGATCCTTCAGCTAAAGACGACCTTACTCGCGCCCGTGATTCATTTGCTGGATTTAGTATCCATATGATTGCAATTAGTGTTCCAGCAGAATTACTTAAAGGTAGTGGTAATATTATTGGTGTAAATGGTGTTACACTTCGTGCAAAAATTCTGTTCGTTTACCAGGTGGTCTAACTAAAGATAGTGGTGAGTTAGTTCAAGTAGACCGTATGGCAAACCCAGTTATTAACACTGTTTTAATACCTGCTATTGCTCGTAAAAATGAATATAATGCCTCAACCCCAATGGATGACGCAGCAGGTAAATTTACTTCTGATATTGCATTCTCATTTAGATTTATTAGAACTTCTGATGAAGCAGCCAGTGCTGTTGCAGGACTATTAAAACAAGGCGATTACTTACGTCTTAACCTTTCCACACCTAATAGTAGTCTAGGCGTAGGGGAAGCTTTTGGTAGTTCTGGCTATACCGGTTATCCAAATGGCCGTCGTCCTGGTGATGATGTAATTGATATTATTCTCTTTTTTGTTAATAGCCTCTCACCATTAGGAGATGGAGTTAGTTTTAATGACAAAGAGTTTGGAAAGACCTTTCCATTTTTTGCTGCACCACATCAACCACCTCGGCCAAGTGATGCACCAACTACACAATTTTAACTAAGCATAACATTCTTTTGGACAAGGCGATTGCCTTGTCCAAACTTTTTTACTAAAAATTTAAACTTTTAGACTTATTTAGCAAATGAAAAAAAAGTTTTTAATCCTACTTTTTTGTTTATCTATTTTACTAAATTCTTGTAAAGCTTTAAGTTCTACAAATATTTCAGAGCAAAATTACCAACCAATAACTAAGCCTTTACCCGAAGATCAAGACACTAGCCAAGCTTCTATTAGATTTTTAGAAGATAAAATAAAACAAGACCCTGAGGATTTAATAGCCTACAATATGCTAGGCAACCGCTATCTTAAACGCCTACGCGAAACAGGAAATATCACTTATTTAGATTTAGCACAAAAAGCAGCAAATGAATCTCTAAGAGTTTTTCCAGCAGAACAAAATATTGCAGGTCTAGCTCTACTAACAGCCGTTGAATACTCTTCGCATGAATTTACTAAAGCTAAAGAACACGCCGAGCTTTTATTAAAATTCCAACCTAATAAAGCTTATCCTTATCAATTATTAGGCGACTCGCTGCTTGAGTTAGGCGAGTACAAAAAGGCAGAAGATATATTTAGAAAAATGGAAAAGCTTAAAGATCCTAGTAATAATGCTAGATTTGCATTAGTTATTAGAATCGCTCATCTTGAAAAGCTTAAAGGAAATATTGCAAAAAACAAAACCTATCTTTTAGAAGCTCTTAATATTTCCCTCAACCTACAACCTCCTTCGCGTGAGTCAACTGCCTGGTGTTTATCCCAACTTGCAGAAAGCTGTTTTTCTACTGGTGATTATAAAATGGCAGAAAAATATTATTTAGATGCTCTAACAGCTTTTCCAAAGTATTTTCGTGCAATGGCTGGACTGGCCCAAACCAAAGCAGCACAACAGGACTTAAAAGCAGCTATTTATGATTATGAACAAGTTATTGATATTCTACCTGACCTAACATTTATCGCTTCTTTAGCAGATCTTTATAAATTAACTGGAGAAGTAGAAAAAGCAAATCAAAAATACCAACTACTTGAAACTATAGCTAAATTAAACCAATTAAATGGAGTGCTTTACAGTCGGAATCTAGCCCTTTTTTATGCCAACCATAACATAAATCTTGAACAAGCTTATCAGCAGGCAGAAACAGAATATCAAATAAGAAAAGACATTTATGGGGCTGATGCTTTAGCTTGGACAGCTTTTAAGCTTGGAAAATTAGATATAGCGCAAATTTCTATTAAAGAAGCTCTAAAATTAGGAACAAAGGATGCTAAAATTTTCTACCATGCAGCAATGATTTCTAATGCACTTGGTGATAAAGAGCTTGCAAAAAATTATCTTCAACAAACATTAGAATTAAACCCAGAATTTGATCCTATTGAATCCTTAATTGCTAAAGAATTATTAAATAATCTAATTACTCTGTAAACTAAATTTACTGATATTTTAATCTTAAGCCCCAACGGGGCGACATAACTGTAGCCTAGGGCTTACGCCCTAGGAAATAATAATTAAGTCTCTTCAAGCCTTGAAGGGTGGGAATAGCTGATTATTATACCTAGGGTTCAAACCCTAGACTACATATCTTTCGCCCCGTTGGGGCTTTAAAAAATAAAAATGTCAAAAAACTTAGTTTACGCTGTACTAATTAAATAAATCAAAATTAATTATTTTTTAATATCTACTTTATCGATGCTTGACGCTACAACTTAAACGTAATACCATAGAGTTTTAGCCCACTTGAAACAGGTTAAAAAGTTTAATCCATTTTCCTCACTTAAGCATTTTTCTTTAGTTATAAGGGGGTTGTTGCATGAAAAGAGTTCTTGTAGTAGATGATGAAGAAGATATCAGAGACCTTTTATATGACATCTTATCTGACTCTGGCTATGAAGTAGTTTTAGCTGAAGATGGCTTAAAAGCCGTTAGTGAAGTTAAAAAAAACCCACCTGATTTAATTATTTTAGATGTTATGATGCCTGTAATTAGTGGCCCACGCTTAATGCTTTTACTACGTTCTTATACTGAACCTGTTAGTAAAATACCTATTATTATTTGTTCTGCATCACACGTTGTTGATGAGATTTTACATTCTGATGAATTTGATGTTCAGCCAGAAGATTGTATTTCCAAACCTTTCCAAGTTAAAGATTTACTTCGTAAAGTGCAAGACCGTATAGGTCTTTAATAATAACTAAAATATATTACTTAATCGTTAAAGTAAAAAGCAGGTAGTACCTGCTTTTTACTTATGTAAATACTATAGTATCTTAAACTCATCTGTTGCTCTTACCAAAGCATCAATAATTCCTTCTTCCGTTGCTGAATGTCCAGCAGTAGCAATAACTTCTAGTTTAGCTTCAGGCCATGCCTTATGTAGTAACCATGCACTCATCATAGGACAAACAACATCATATCGACCCTGCACAATTACCCCAGGAATATGGCGAATTTTATCAATATTTTCAATTAAGTAATTATTTGAGGAAAAGAAAGCATTATTCATAAAATAATGGCATTCAATCCGTGCAAGTGGAATAGCTTTAGAAGGATCCCCAAAACTATCAATAACTGATTGAACAGGAATTAATTTAGAAGTGCTACCTTCCCAGATACTCCAGGCTCTTGCAGCAGCAAGTTGGATTTCTTTATCTTCACTAGTAAGCCGTCGATGATAAGCCGATAACATATCGCCTCGTTCTTCTACAGGAATTACACTAATATAATCATCCCAAACATCTGGATAAATTGCATGTGCGCCTTCTTGATAAAACCATTTAATTTCTTCTGGGCGACATAAAAATATTCCTCTTAAAACCAGTGCTACTACTCTTTCAGGGTGAGTTTCTGCATAAGCTAAACTTAAGGTACTCCCCCAGGATCCTCCAAATACAACCCAACGTTCAATCCCTAAATGTTGGCGTAAACGTTCAATATCTGCAACTAAGTCCCAAGTAGTATTTTCTTCTAAACAAGCAAAAGGTTCACTACGACCTGAGCCACGTTGGTCAAAAACAACTATTCTATAAATATTTGGGTCAAAAAAGCGTCGGTGCATTGGGTCTGAGCCGCCTCCGCCCACCATGCAAGAAAACTACTGGTTTACCTGTTGGATTACCGCTTTGTTCATAATAAATTTTGTGTATTTCTGAAACTTGAAGCATTCCTTCTTGATAGCTTTAAATTGGGTCAAATAAAGTTCTCATTTTTCCTTTCAAAAACAAAATAGGAAGCAAGATTTTTGCTTCCTATTTTTTATTATTAAAAATTTCTATTAACCAACTTGCTCTAAAGCTTGAAGTGAAAGTAAACCGCTTTCTACCATTTCACTTGTAAGGATAAATTTCTTTATCTTACGTTGTGAGGGTAGGGTATAAAAAGCGTCTAACATAATTTTTTCTAGCACTATTCTTAAACCTCTTGCTCCTACTTTTAATTCCATAGTCTTACGTGCAATTGCTTCTATGGCTGAATCAGTGTAAGTCATACGAATACCATCTAACTCAAATAGTGCTTGGTACTGTTTAATTAAAGCATTTTTGGGTTTAGTTAATATTTCAATTAATGCAACTTCATCTAGCTCATGTAAAGAGCTAATAGAAGGTAATCGGCCAACAAATTCAGGAATCATTCCATATTTTATTAAGTCTTGAGGCTCAACATGACTAAGCATATTTGACTTAACGCTAAAGCGTCGCTTGCTAACATCAGCTTGAAACCCTAGGGCTTTTCCACCTAAGCGACGTTCAATAATTTTATCTAAACCAACAAAAGCACCGCCACATACAAATAAAATATTAGTAGTGTCTACTTTAACTCTATCCTGTTGGGCATAACGGGCCCCCCGTGCTTGAGGAACAAAAATTTCTGTTCCCTCCAATACCTTTAATAAAGACTGCTGTACCCCCTCGCCAGAAACATCACGAGTTATAGAAGGGTTTTCATCTTTACGCGAGACTTTATCAATCTCATCTAAATAAACAATTCCTATCTGAGCTTGTTCTAAATCACCGTTAGCTGCTTCTAATAGCTTGCTAATAATATTTTCTACATCCTCACCAACATAACCTGCTTCAGTTAAAGTAGTTGCATCAGCAATGCAAAATGGGACATCTAGCATTCGTGCTAGAGTTTGTGCAAGTAAAGTTTTTCCTGTACCAGTTGGCCCGATTAATAAAACATTGCTTTTCTGTACTTCTACATCATTCTTTTTATTAGCTCCACCCTTTTTCTTTACTGCAATACGCTTATAATGTTGATAAACCGCTACAGCCAGGCGTTTTTTTGTTTCATCTTGCTGAATTACATATTGATCCAGAAAACGTTTTATTTCTATTGGAGCAGGTAGCCCACTTTGATGAGGCTCTACTTCTTTAGTATTATCTAGTAATATGTCATTACAGATATTAATACATTCATTACAAATATAGACCGATGGCCCAGCAATTAGCTTTTTTACTTCACGGTTCGATTTATGACAAAACGAACAACGCGGTACTTCCTCAGTAAATCTCACTATTTCCTCCTTGCTGTTTTGGGTATTTTAAATCGAACCCTAACAGATTGAAACAACGTTTTTCCGTTCTTTTAACTATTTTTAGCTATCTTTTGGATAAATATTCTTAGCCGTTAAACGTTCAATTAAATTTCTTGCTTTACGTGCAACAATTTCTATTTTTTGTGTATTTTTAATAGCATGTTCTAAATGAACAATAGCCTTTTGTAAAGCAGGGTCTAGCCTGCCTTGTTGTTCTAACCATTTTTCCAAAACCTGTATCTGCTCTACAACTTTAACTAATTGATTAGCTGAATTATGAAGCAGTTCTATGGATTTGTCACTTTCTGATAAAGCTTGGCTACGTGCTGGGTAAGAAGTAGGTGACATTACTCCTAATGTAGAACGAAACACTTTTTCTTCTCTTTCTTGTAGTTCTGAAACCATTTGTTGGGTAATGCGTTTTTGTTTTCCTTTGTTATTTGAAAGTGGATTAAATGCTGTTAATACTTTTAAGGAACTAGTTATAGATTTACCAGTACTTTTTGGTAAAGCGTCCCCTTCAAATTTTGCAAGTATTAAGGTTATGTTATCCTCTCCTCCTCTTTCTTTGCTTAATTCAATCATTGAAGTTACAGCTTGTTCAAGGTTAGGCGATTTAGTAATAGTTTCCTCTATTTCTGTAGCTGTTAAATTATTAGATAATCCATCAGAACATATTAATAGAAAGTCATCCTGACATAATTCAAGAATGGTTACAGCAACATCCAAGTTTTCTTGTCCTCCTACAGACTGTAAAATAATATTACGTGTAGTTTCTGATGGTTGTCGTTCTATTTCCATATCTGATGTTTGAGATAATATTTCAAACAAAGATTGATCAGTAGTAATTTGTTTAATTTGGTTATTTCTTAATAAATAAGCACGAGAGTCTCCAACTTCAGCAATATAAACACGACTCCCTGATATTAAAGCAGCCGTAATAGTTGCCCCCATACCTTTTAATTGGTGATTTTCTTTCCCGGCCCGCCAAATTAATTTATTAATGTGTTCTAAAGCTTTTACTAGCCAATCTACTTCATAAATAGCCGACTTACTAGCAAGTCGTAAAAGTTCTAACCGTAGTCCATAAACAGCTATAGCAGAAGCTATTTCTCCACCTTCTCTACCACCTATTCCATCAGATACAGCCATTAGTAGCCGGTTATTTTCTATGTTACGTCGGATAGACTGAGGGAAACTATAGCCTTGTCCATTTACTAAATCAGCAATAATAAAATTATCTTCGTTATTATCCCTAAAATTACCTGTATCAGAAGAAGCATAAACCGAGGTAATTACACAAGGTGCATCTACTTTTGTCATATAAATAATTACCTCCTTAGATTTTTAATATAGTTGCAGGATGTATATAGTTTTATCCCTAAAGTTGTCAACTTCTTTTAATTCTACTACTAGACTTTAGCAGACTTATTTGTTGCTGTTAAGTGTACTGCTAAGATAATATAAGCACTTATAATAATGGAAATCGTTTTAGTAACTTAATATCCATAGCTAATAGTTATTCTTAAAATAAATTACTTATGCAACAAACCAGTTTAATAGATACTTCAGAAATAAAATTCCTTAAAGACTGTGATACTTTAAGCGGACTAGGCGAGGAAATCTTAAAAGTTATTTATAACTATGGTCAAGTTCTTATAATTGAACCTGGCAACACGATTTTTGTTGCTAATCAAGCAGCAGAAAAGTTTTATATTGTAAAAAGTGGTATTGTAGAAATTTGCCGCGAAGATGAGCCAGGGCAATTAAAAGTAGTAGCCTATATGGGTATCTCTACTTCTCTAGGCGAAATAACTATGTTAACAGGCTCAAGTTATACTTCTTATGCTAGAATGCCTGGAGGAGGAGAAATTTTTGCAATTAGTAGAGATATATTTTTATCTTTATTAGATATATTGCCAGAATTTGGTAAATCTTTATCTACTTTATTTGCTAGTCGTTTAGAAGCATTAATTAAACATACTAAGATAGACAGAAGAGAGCAATTTCGTGGTAATTTTAAGTTTTTTGACCTAACAACCATAATTCAAACTATTGTTAGTTCTCGCCTTACAGGAACTTTAAGAATAAATAATTATAGAGAAGAATCTATAGCAGAAGTAAACTTTGAAGAAGGAGAAATTCGAGGAGCTTATCTAGGAAATTTAGTAGGAGAAGATGCTTTTTACCAGCTTTTCCAGCCACCTCTAAAGGAAGGGACTTTTGATTTTAAGAGCGGCCCAATTCAGCATACTGGCAATAGTCGTTATGATATTTTCCAACCAGCTTCAGCCCTTTTAATAGAAGCAGCACGCCAACAAGATGAATTACAGGAAATGAGTAGAAAAATTAATGTAAGGGACGTTTTTACTCCTGCTAAAGCTACATTGCTTTGGTTAGGAGAAGAATCTTTTATGGAACTAGCTAATCAAGTTTTTCAAATACTAAAAATTTCTCCTTTATCAGTCGCACAATTACAAGAAAAAGTAGGTCGTTGTTCTTATTTAATTTATTCTGTAATTAAAATTATGTTGGTTACTAAGCAAATAAAGAGAACAGATCTAAAAATTAAAGAGTAATAAGTTTATACTAAAAGTCTTGACACAGTTTTTCTAAGTATGTTCAAATCTTTGTTTAGTTAAAACTAAGCTTGTTATATATAATAAAGTTAATTATCTATTTTATTTATAGAAGTCCAACTAGTAAGTTTGCTTGAAGGGAGGCGGCGTATTTTACTGATCCTCAAAGGGTTTGACGCTGAAAATTAATGAATATCACAGAGCGACAAGTAGGAGATGTAACCATACTAGACCTAGAAGGAAAAATTTTACTTGGCGAGGGGGATGTACAATTAAAACAACACGTTGCAGATTTAATTACTCGTGGAGTTAGACGAGTAGTATTAAACTGTCAAGAAGTACCTTATATGGATAGTTCTGGGTTAGGTGAAGTGGTTCGTTGTTATACAGCAGTAAAGCGGGCTGGAGGCGAGCTAAAGCTTGTAAATTTAACCAAACGTCTAGTAGATCTCTTTACTATTACTAAGTTAATTACAGTTTTTGAAACTTTTGATTCTGAAGAAAAAGCTCTAAAGAGTTTTCAAAAATAAATAATTGATTTGCTATCAAAAGAAAAATTCCACTCTTTGTAAGGTTGTAAAGAGTGGAATTTTTTATTTACTAGAAAAATTTCCTAGAAACTAATCTTTATAGCAAATTGAAACTGTCTAGGATCAAAAACTGAAGTTGGAGGACTCTTAAAGTTTCAATCTTCAAATCTAATTTGGCGAAAATCATTATTAACTGTAGAAACATTAACTCGATTAAAAAGGTTAAAGACTTCAGAGATAAAGTCAATTCTAACTCTTTCGCCAATGGGTAAGAATTTAGCTATACGCATATCAAAACTAGCAAAACCTGGTGTAGTACCAGCATTACGGCCTAATGAACCAATTTGACCTATTGAAGGTAAAGTAAGTGCGCCAGTAGCAGGGTCAACATTTGGACGATCTGTATTTGCAGATGCGTCTAAATTAGTATCTGTACCAGTCAAAATATTAAATGGTCTTCCAGAACCTAGTTCTATAATTGGAGCAAAAGTAATATTAGCTAATACTTTCTTAAAACCTGGGCTTGTTTGTTCAAATGGAGTTTTATACACACCACTAATAACAAAACGATGTCTTTGATCTAGACTAGAACGGCTACGTTCTAAATCCATTCTACGGTTATCTTGCGGTTGTAACAAAGTTTGTAAATCAGTAGAATCATCTAAGGTTTTACCAAAATTATAACTAATTAAAAATTGATAATTATTGGAAAACCGTTTAGTTAGATTTAATGTTATTGAGTGATAGACTGAATTTGAGGTTGCTTCTTGAGTTGCAACAGGGCCAAAAGGAATTGGCAGACTAGTTGGAACAAGTGCTGGATTTGGGCCAGATGGACGGAAAAAGTTATTAGCAATAACTATAGCATTAGGGCCACCTGTTGGAGAGACAGCTAAAATAGCTTGAGCATTAGGAGTATTACGATCTACTGGATGTGGTAATTTATGACCACCAGTAAAGATATAAGTAGCACTAAAAGCTAAATCTTTAACTAATTCCCTTTCAATACCAACATTAACTTGATTTGTATAGGCATAAACAAAATCTCTATCTATTGGTAAAGTAAATGGAAGAACTGTTCCTAGACCTGGAAAAGGTTTATTAGGGTCAAAACGAGATTGTCCATTTAGATAAACGGCTCCGCTAGCAAGTCCTGGAGTAACGCCTGGTATTACAGTACCTTGGAAAATTTGTGCTGCATTTAATGGTGTTGTTGGCAAAGGTAAGTTAGCAATATTGATAACTTGAGGAGATTGACCTCCATCAGCAATATCTGAGTTAAAAGCTAATGCAAGTAGTGGATGGTCAAAGAAAATTCCATATCAGCGCGAATTACAGTTTTACCATCTCCTTTAGGATCATATGCAAAGCCTATACGAGGAGCAAAATTGTTTTTATCTCGTGGAATACCTTGAATTACATTTAAGGCTCTTTCCGCTGCATCTAATTGTGCTGCACTAATAGAAAAACCATCTGTACTAAAGCCAGTTGTTGGAAATGTTGGTGTTAGCTCAACATCATAACGAATACCATAATTAATGGTTAGATTTGGACGTATTTTCCAACTATCTTGAGCAAAAAGACCTAGTGTTTTATTAGTTACTGTAGAAGTAGATTTACCAAATCCTTGAACAAAGGTTTGAGGAAGTCCTAAACCATAAGCTTGAACTGGTGTAAGTGCTGGAGCAGTAGCAAAACCTGGAACCAAAGCAGCAAAGGCTGAAACAGGAAATGACCCAAAATTAAATAAACCTGAAAAGTTTAGCTCAAATCTAGCAGGGTCAATATCAACATAATTAAAATCTACCCCAAATTTAGCAGTATGATTACCTTGTGAGAGGGTAAAGTTATCTTTAATTTCATAGCGTTTTTCTACGCGGTCTACAGGTGAGAATGGTTCACGGCCAAAGAAACCAGCACCAGTAATATTTATTGCTACATCTGAGCCAGAAGTAAAGAAAGTACCACGTCTAGCAAAGTTAAAGAGTATTTCATTAACTTTTGTACCGCCAAAAGTTTGCAAATCTTGAATAACAAACGCGGTATCACGGAAAGTTGCAATTCCGGTACGAGACACATCATTTAGACCAAATGGTTGGTTTTGTCCTGATGATTGAATACCTGTGGTTGTAATTGGTGTAAAGTTATAACGCAAGGACAGGCGGTTATCTGGGTTAATTTGATGGTCTAGTTTTACAGAGTAAAAGGTAAACTTATCACTAATTGGATAAACATTTTGTATGTTTGAAAGTGGACGAAAACTTGCAGGAATTGCGCCAAATTGTCCTCCAGAAAGCAATGCAGTGACAAAGAATTGTCTCATCCCATTTAATGGGTTAATTCCTGTTCTAGCTACACCTGCACCAGCAACTGTTAATTGTTGATAAAGTCCGCCTGCTGTAGTGCCAGCATTAGCAGCAATAAAAGCTCTTTGTTCTGCTGTACTATCAAAAACAGCAGGATCTAGCCCAATTTGAGAAAACCCTGATTCTTGTCGTCTAGTTTGGTCTAAGGCAATAAAGAAAAAAGTTTTATTTTTTTGTAGAGGGCCACCTAAACTAAATCCATATTGACCACGAGTAAAAGCAGGTCTATCCGTGCCAGGTGGTTGGAAAGCCAGCGCATTACGAGCCTGGATTGCTCTTTGGCGTAAAAATCCAAACACATTACCATGAAAATCATTTGTACCAGACTTAGTAACAATATTAACTACACCCCCTGCTGTTCGGCCAAATTCAGCAGCAAAGCTATTTATTACTACTTGGAATTCTTGAACTGCTTCTTGGCTAACCGTTGAACGAGCAGCATTTACAGAGTTATCAATATTATCTGCACCATCAACTTGCACTAGATTAGAACGCGCACGTTGACCAGCAAAATTTAACCCTGTTGTTGGTGCCGGGCCAACAGGTGGGGAATTATCCCGACCAATTTGAGCGTTTGTTAAAGCAAAGTTTAAGAAGTTACGCCCATTGATTGGAAGGTTATCAATTCTTTCTTCATCAATTGTTTGGGTCACTGCTGTTTTAGAAGTTTCTACAACAGCAGGTGCGGCAGTAACAATAATTTCTTCACTAACATCACCTGCAATTTTAAGCTCTATATCTAATCTAGCCGCCTGACCTAAAGTTAAAACAACATTTTCATTTACTGTTCTATTAAAACCAGCAGCTTCAATACTTACCTCATATGTGCTAGGTGGTATGGCTAAAAATTTATAAGTTCCTGACTCATCCGTAGTAGTACTACGTTCATTACCTGTTTGTGGATTTCTTAATGTTACAGTGGCACCAGGAATAACTGCGCCTGTTTCATCTTTAATAATACCTACTAAATCAGCCGCAGTAGCTTGTGATTGTGCATATGCAGTAGGAACATAAACAGTTCCACCGAAAAGTAGGCCTAGTAGCGATAGATAGACAAGGGTGCGAAGTAATGGCCTCATAAAATATGTCTCCTCGTTATTTGCTTAAGTATTTTAATTGTTTTGCCTGGTCGGGAAAAAATTTTTAGGAATGTAATTTTTTTTTAGCTCTAAAGCGCGATAAAACTCTAATTCTGCGGCTTGAAACATTCCTGTTAATTTTGATAATGCCCGAGCAAGATAAAAATGATATTCAGCAAAATTAGGTTGTAATTGAATTGCTTTTTGTAAAGCATCCCTTGCTTCACCATAAGAACTTTCAAAATAAAGCCTTTGTCCATAATCAAACCACTCTTGGGCAGTTTGTGGAATGCTTTGGTTGTTTTGATTTTTCCGATAAGTACGTGTGGTGACACCGCTATAGTAAAATCCTGAATATGATGTATCTTCTAAAAAATTATTTGATTGAGAAAAGTTAAATTGTTTATTTGGCTCTTTATTGATTTTTGTATTGTTTTGACGGTTTCTAGCGACAGGACTTTTTAGCATTTCATAAGCACTAGAAATAGAAGTAAAAATCTTTTCCAGTTCTGCCTTTAAGCTAATTTGATAATTAAGTAGTTGACTATTGCGGTCTGGGTGAAATTTTCTTGCTAAATTGTTATAAGCTTCATTGATTTCTGCTTCTGTAGCATTACGAGAAACTTCTAAAACTCCATAAGCATCTGAAGAGTCAATATTTGCTAATTTACTTTCTACTTCATAACAAAATGCTGCAACAGTTGAAAAATCTAAATCCTGTGGAAGTGGGCTAGGGTGTGATAAAACTCTAGATACAGCCGTTTGCTTTATTGGCTTTACTTTCTCTATTTCTGTAGCTAACTCCAGCATCCCAATTGATAACAAACCACAAATAGTGCGTAAGGTTTCATTTTCTGGTAATCCCCCTAGAGACAGTATTTCTTCTACAGACATTGCTGAATCAATACGAGAAACTATATAACCTTCTTGTGGATATAAAGTGACAGCTTGATAAAGTAACAATGGGTCATTGGTGGCACGCAGTGGTCTAGTAAAATCACCCAACCATTGTTTAATTAACTCTAAATTATCTAGCCTACGAATACCTTCAAAAATAATATCTGCTGTAGAAAAAGGCATTTTTATTGCTTCAGTAATAGCAGGCTTTATTTCAAACTTGTAACTTCCAGATGTCCAATTAAAAGTTGAGTAAGTGATATGAGAAACATGTTCAACTACAATTGGAGTTAATTCTTCTAAACTTATAATACCTAGTTTAAGTAATACTCCTCCCATCCTTTCACCAGTTTCATCTACTATTTTAGTAGCTCTAAGAAACTCTTCAGCAGAAATTCTACTGTTTCTTAGCAAGTGTTCTCCTAAACGTTCTTCTTTTTTAGAGCTAGAAGCAAATACTATTGCACCTTGATCAAAATATACTATCTTTTTAATATCTCCATTAATTAATGTTAGCTCACCAGAAAGACCTAAGTGATAGCAAGAAAATAGTATTACTGGCACTGGTATATCACCTAAAGAACCCGTATCTACTTTTGATAATTCTTTAATAACACTAGCAATATCTGGAGCAGAAACCACTAGTAAAGCCTGCATTAAAGCTCCCATATCATAGACTTCTTCCGCCGTATGATTCTCCATATCTATAGTAGCAGTTGTAGGATCATTACTAGGCAAACTGACTTTAGGAGTTGGACGAATACCACGTACTAAAGCTGGTATATGTTCCATATCTTTAAGTCTTTGTAAAACTTCTGACGCGCTATTTATACGAAGTTCAGGATCACGTACTAGCAGGCGATTAAGTAAATCTCTAAAAGGCTCACTAACTACAACATGTTGTTGCCATTCTATTCGGTCTGTATGTTTATTAGTTAATTGTGATGGATGAATACCTGTTAGCAGTCTTACAACTGTTGCGGCTGAAGCATAAAGGTCACTTTGTGGAACAGGTTGACCAAAGGTTTGTTCTGGAGGAGCATAGCCTGGTGAGCCAATAAGAGTTTGACTACTAGCTTTATTAACTGCCCGACAAACTGCACCAAAATCAATTAATAGCAATCTCCCATCAGTATGACGCATTAAGTTTTGTGGCTTTATATCTCGATGAATTAGACAGGGATTTTGATTATGTAAATAATCTAGAATTTCTGCAATTTCTCTTAGTAAAGCTCTAGCTTCTCTTTCATCATAGGTTTCGCCTTTTTCCAGTGCCGCTTCAGCTAGATTAACTCCCGGTATATATTCTTGTAGCAAATAAGAATAATTATTTTCTAAAAAGTAAGCATATAACCTAGGTATACCTCTATGATTAAGGTTAAGTAAGGTTTGAGCTTCACGCTTAAATAACCTCTCGGCAGTAGCTTTACGGTTTTGTGTATCACTTTCTGAATCGTTATTTTCTAAATGTGCAGGACGAAGTTCTTTTAAGATTCTAGGTTCATCAAAACAATCCTGGTCTTCTACTAAATAAGTAGTACCAAACCCACCTCGGCTAACTAATTGTTTTACCAAGCAACGGTTACGAACTAAGATACCCATTAACAATGAGTTACAAGTTAAGCAACGACCTGAAGGGCCACCTAATGGTTGACTACAACGTAGATTTGAGCATTGCTCATTATAAGACTCAACCATTTAATTAATTACCTCAAAACATCCTAATAAATTATAAAATATTGATTTAAATAAATTACAAGATAAAATGCTGGTATATACTAAGCAAATTTCTTATATAAATTAATTTTATTAGGAAAGAATAGTCTAATAACCAGCAATAAAGCAAGAAAGTTACACGATTTCTAATAAAATTTTGATAAAAGGGAATATTTTTTCTTGTATAAAAGCAAAGAGAAAAATATATTCTTAAAGAAAATCAAGAAAAACAATTCATTTCAAGTTAGAGTTATTTAGCGTGTTGAAAGAAAAGAACTATATTAATATAGCTTATCAAATAATTAGGTTAGTAAATTTATTCCTCACATTAAAAGTTGAAAGTGGTAGATTTTATGGGTTTTGTTACTTCTACAATAGTAGGTCTTACAGATATAGGATTAGTAAGGGAAAATAATGAAGATGCTTTTGTTATTGCTTATCCTAAAACAGGTCAGCGTTTGGCTGATCGCTGTAGGGTGACTTTACCTATAGATACTAATAGTTTACTCTTAGTTGTTTCTGATGGTATGGGGGGAGCAAGAGCAGGTGAAGTAGCTAGTTCAATGACAGTTAAAACATTAATGTCAGAAATTCCTAGGCTTCCTAAAATACTTTCTCCACATAGTAGATTAGAAGCAGCTATTGAAGCAGCTAATTTTGCTGTTTGGCAAAAACAACAATTAGATCTTTCGCTAAAAGGAATGGGAGCAACTGTTACATCAATTTTTATTGAGCGTGATTGGGTATATATTTCTGAAGTAGGTGATAGTCGAGCCTATATTATTCGTGATGGTTCAATAAGACAACTGACTAATGATCAAACTATTTTGCAATTTCTACTAGATAGTGGAGCTATTAGCCAAGAAACAGCAGAAAAAAGTTCTTATAAAAATGTTTTATTACAAGCAATTGGACAACAAGAACATTTACAAGTAGCTTGTAGTTCAATGAAGCTACAAAACCAAGATATATTTTTGCTTTGTTCTGATGGATTGTATGGCAAAGTTGATAACCAAGAAATACAGTCAACTATTTATGAATCTGCTTCTTTGGATATAGCAGCACATCGTCTAATTAATTTAGCTAAAGAGCGTGGTGGAGAAGACAACATTACATTAATTCTAGCTCAATTTGAAGGCCAAGCACTTGAAATTAAAGCTCAAGAATCAATAAGTAATTCTATTAATGTTATTTCAAAGTTTAACCCTGATACCCAAACCAAGGCCCAGCCTATGCGAAAAATGCGTGAGGCCGCCTATCAAGACTGGTTAGCAATGGCTGTGGTTGATTATTTTGTAGAAACAGAACAACAAAAATTAGCTTTAATGTCACTGGGCCGTTATGGTGATTACATAGCATTTCGTAAGGGAGATGGACTTGTATTTCAAGGAGAAAAGGGCCCAGAAACCCAATATCATTATTGGTTAGTCTCTGGACGATATAGAGTAGAAATTGAACTTGTTTCAGGTCAACGCTCAACTTTAGCCATCATTGTTCCACCTACAGATATGCGTTCTAATGATGAAATTCTCCAAGACTTAGTCTATAACGTACCTATTAGAAGACAGTTTTTTACAGCTTCGCTCTCTATGCTAACGCAAGCTAATCAACGTAATGCTACAATTTGGTGTGAAGATAATGAAAATATTGCTATTCGTGTCCCAATGATGGTTTATCAAAGAGTAGCAGAAATTCTTGGCAGTCGATTTCTTAATGCTGTAAAACATTCGTAAAAATTTTATTATGGTTTGAGGAAGATTAAATGCGTCAAAGTAGTTTACCTTGTCCTATTTGTAATAATTTAATTCGTCCATTAGATTCAACTCGCAATCTAACTTTTCATAGTCGTGCAGAAGTCTTACATAATCGTTGTTGGTATGAAAACCAGGAACTTATTGAAATGTTAGAAGCAAAAGAATCTGAAACACCTTTAGCAGAAATGATAAAAAGAGTTAGAGAGAACCCTAATTAACTTTTAGAAGAAATTAGCAATTAATTTATGAGTATAAAAAGTTATCATTGTAATATATGCGGAGCTTGGCTACTGGTAGGAGAAAAACACTCCTGTAAGGCTGAATATTTAGATATGGTAGATCGTATTGCTAATTTTTTAAGCCAATCTCATCATCATCCTGAAGAAACTGAAAATCTAGCAGAAAAGCTTAAAGAAAAAGCCTTTCCTAATTCCTCTACTAATAAAAACTCTACTTAAGCAGCTTTTTTAGTATTAAATAAAGTGTAATTATTTGGAATGGTACAACTAATTGACCTTTATTTTGCTAAATCCCATAATAATTATATCCCCTAAAAATAATCACAAGCCCTAAAAATTCACTAAGGAGAAAAAAATGTATCAGATCCTCCAGAAACTGATCTCATCTCTGGTGTTGCTACTGTTGCTAGTTGTTTTACCTATAAGTAGTCTGGCGCAAAATAGCTCAACTACTGCAAGCATTTCAGGAGTAATAACAGATGAACAAGGTGCGGTAGTTGGTGGAGTTACAATAACAGCTAAAAATTTAGAAACTAATGCTTCTAGAGAAGTAGTTTCTTTAGAAGATGGCCGTTATTTAATTATCCAACTCCTCCCGGCAATTATGAAGTGTCAGCCCTAGTAGAAGGATTTATTACTCAAACGACACAGCTTAATTTAGCTTTAGGAACAAATACAGAATTTAACTTTCTTATGCGTATTGGTACTACAACTGAAATAGTAGAAGTTCAAGCAGGCAATTTAATGGATGCAAGCAGAACAGAAAATAGTACAAATATTGATCGTGGTAGAATAGATTCTTTACCGATCAATAGAAGAAATTTTCTAGACTTTTCTCTTACAACTCCTCGTGTTACTACTGATAGAATCCCTTCACAAGGAGCTTCTGCAACCTCTGGTTTCTCTGTCAATGGTCAAACAGCCCGTGCTAATAATATTACTATTGATGGACTAGACAATAATGACCTAGCTTCTAGCTCAGTACGTTCAACATTTAGTCAAGAAGCTGTACAAGAATTTCAAGTTGTGTCAGATAGTTACTCAGCCGAGTTTGGCCGCGCTCTAGGTGGTGTAATTAATATTGTTACTCGTGGTGGTGGTAATGAATATCGTGGCGGTTTGTTTTTCTTTAACCGTAATGATTCAACTAGTGCTAGAGATGTTTTTGCTCCCTTTGAACCTGAATTTCAGCAATATCAATTTGGTGCTAGTTTAAGTGGGCCTATCAAAAAAAATAAAGCTTTTTATTTTGCTGCTTTTGAAAGACTTTCTATTCAACAAAATAATTTTGTTACTATTAGTGACAATACTATTAACGCTATTAAGCGTAATGGTTTTTCCATTAGCAATGGCCCATTAGGTCAAAGTCTTGGTACTACTACAGGACTAGTGCGTAGTGACATCCAATTAAACCCTAATGATAATTTATATATTAGATATAATTTTGGTGGAAGTGCCAATAGTGCATTAGAGCCTTTTGGAGGTTTAGTAGCACAATCAAATAGCGGTATTCAACAATTAGATGATAACTCTATTGCTATCACTAATACCTACTTAAATACTGGCTTAAATTTAGTTAATGAAACTCGGTTTTTATATGGACGACGTAATCAGTCTATTAGGGAAGTTGACCCTGGCCCACAAGTTCGTATTATTGCACCAGAAGGACAAGTAACATTTGGACGTAGTACTTTTTTACCTCAATTTAGAGAGCAAAGAAACTACCAAATTCTTAACAATACAACTTTGACACGTGGCCGCCAAACTCTAAAATTTGGCTTTGATTATATTTTTGCTGACTTACCAGATAAAAAAACTAATGTACCTATATTTCCTGGTGGACTAGCATTCTTTTTCCCAATAGATTTCCCAGCTTTAACAGGTATCCCCGGCTTACCCGTCTTTAGTGGTCTACAAGCTTTTGACCCTAGCTCACGTACACCAGAGCAACAAGCTTTTCTTGTAGGTTTATCTGGACTACTACCTCAAATGGTGCCAGGTTTTCCTGTTCTACCTCTAACAAATCTTTCTTTACCAGCAGCATATATTCAAGGTTTTGGTGATACTTCCTTAGTTGTACCTCAAAAACTCTTTTCTTTATTTGTTCAAGACGAAATTAAGCTTCGCTCAAATTTATTGATTAAAGCTGGTTTAAGATATGACCTAAACCGAGTTAGGTTTCAACCTAATAACAATGGCAATTTTAGCCCTCGTATTGGATTTAATTATAGGCCAGGTGCTTTACCTAAATTAAATCTACGTGGCTCTTATGGACTTTTCTTTGCAGGTATTCAAGTTGCTGGTGCTGCTTTTGCTGTACAAACTACCACAGGTTCAAATTCTCTTGTACTACCTAATTTATTTTTCCCATTTTCTATTTTGGCATTTTCTCAGCCTGGAAATAAATTCCCTGATTCCAATAATGTTCCACCTGGTTTAACCATTGTTCCTCAACTAACACAATCTTTCCAATATCAAAAAGGACTTCGTAATAGCTATACTCAACAAGTAAGCTTTGGAGCAGATTATTTAGTTGGTGGAAATACAATTATTTCTGCTGGTTATCAATATGTAAGAGGCGTTAAACTATTTTCCGTGCGTAATATCAATCCAATAGTAAGACCCCTTTCCCCAAATCCAGCCGTAAACGCTTTAGTCGGACGTGTTGATCCAACACGTGGAGATTTATTTCAATTTGAATCAGCTTTTGATAGCTATTTTCACTCTTTAACACTATCGGTTAATCGTCGTTTTTCCAATCGATTTGCAATACTTGCTCACTATACTTTCTCTAAAGGAATAGATAACTTTATTGATGTACGTACTGACTTACAAGAAACCGTAGATCCTCTAAATCCTCGTCAAGAAAGAGGTCTTTCTTTACAAGATGTACGTAGTCGATTTGTTTTATCAGGCTTATTTGATATAGGTTTTACCAATAATCCATTGCTAAAAGGTTATCAACTTTCTACGATTGTTAACTTAAATTCTGGTAGACCTTATAACTTACTAGCTGGTGTAGACTTAAATAGAAATAATGATAATCCTGTAGGGGATCGTCCTTTAGTTGGAGGCACTCCTATTGCTAGAAATTCTGGATTAACTCCAGGTTTTGCTAATGTGGATATGCGATTTAGTCGAAATATTTCTTATAAAGAGAAGTTTCGTTTTCAAGGTTTTATAGAAATTTTTAATCTTTTTAACCGAACTAACATCAATGATATAGCACGAATATTTCCACCTGATAGCCAAGGCAACTTTAATTTACCTGCCAAAGATGGAAATCGTTTTACCACCAATCCTGAGCAATTTGTTTCTGCATTTTCTCCACGCCAAATCCAATTAGGATTTAGGCTAAACTTTTAGTTTAATATCAGTCAATAAGCTTAAGCTTATTGACTGATATTTCTATTAAATAAAAATTTAAACTATTCTCTAAAATTAATTTATCTTAATCTCAAAATGTGGTTGAACCACTTTCTTGTTACCAGTATACTAGCGTAAATCAAAAAAGCTAAATACAGTTATTTGTTTGTTGATAAAGGCTGTATTTCAAGCTAAATCAATAAATAAATTTAATAACAGATCAGGTTTTAATAAAACATTTTAGTAAGTTTACAATCACTCTATTTTAATTTATTGGAGGAAAGAATGTACCAAGCAGCGCGAGTACTATTATCTAGTCTCATATTGCTAATGGTAACTCTGGGTTTTGGCTCGCATATGCTAGTCTTAGCCCAAGGTGGCGCAACTAGTGCTGGACTTTCTGGTATTGTCACAGATGAACAAGGTGGCGTTATCCCAGGAGTTACAGTAAAAGCAAGAAATACCGAGACTAATTTAGTTCGTGAAATAACTACTGATGAAAGCGGCAGTTATTTACTTTCACAATTAACCCCAGGCAAATATGAGATAACAGCAGCAGCCGAAGGCTTTACTACCCAAACATCTCAATTACAATTAGTTCTAGGAAGTGTTCTAAAACTAGACTTTAGTATGACTATTGGTAGCACTTCAGAAATTATTGAAGTAACCACCAATACAGTTATAGAAGAAGCTAAGACAGAAAATAGTACAAATATTGATACTCAACGTATACAAAGTTTGCCCATCAATAAACGTAACTTCTTAGATTTTTCTTTAACTTCTCCACGTGTTACTGCTGACCGTGTACCTGCACAAGGTGCGGCAGCAACTTCTGGCCTTTCTTTTAATGGTCAAAATGGCCGTGTAAATAACATTACCATTGATGGCCTTGACAACAATGACCTTGGAACTGGTTCAGTACGTTCAACATTTAGTCAAGATGCAATCCAAGAATTCCAAGTAGTTAGTGATAGCTACTCAGCAGAATTTGGTCGTGCTTTAGGTGGTGTAGTTAATATTGTCACCAAAGGCGGCGGTAATGACATTCATGGCAATATATTTGGATTAATTCGTAATGATTCAACTAGTGCTAGAGACGTATTTGCTCCATTTGAACCTGAATATAAACAATATCAATTTGGCTCATTTTTAAGTGGCCCAATAAAGAAAGATAAAGCTTTTTACTTTTTATCTTTTGAAAGATTAACTATTTCTCAAAATAATTTTGTTACTATTTCTGATCAATCCATCAGAGCATTACAAAGAAACGGGTTCCCTGGTGATCGTAATGGCCCAGTACCTTTCTCTATTGGTAACACAACTATTCTTGCTCGTTCTGATATCAGAGTAAATGACCGTGACAATCTTTGGGTACGCTACAACTATGGTGGCTCATATAGTGGTTCTTTTGAACCATTTGGAGCATTAATAGCTGAAAGTGGTGCTAGTACACAACGCTTAGATGATAATACCATTGCAGCTAACAATACTTATGTTGGTACTAAACTAGGGTTTGTTAATGAAACACGTTTTATCTATACTCAACGTGACCAAGCAGTAGATCCTTTTAACCAAGGCCCTCAAGTTCGTGTAATAGGCCCAGAAGGTTTATTCCAAGCTGGTCGTAGCACTTTCTCACCTCAACCACGTGACTTGCGAGTTTATCAATTTGTTAACACTTCAACTATTACCAAAGGCATTTATACTGGTAAATTTGGTGTTGATGTTAACTATACAAATACACCAAATCTTAAAACCTCTGTTCCTGTTTTTGGTGGTGGTTTTGCTCTCTATAACCCAATCAATTTCTCTGCCTTAACAGGTATTCCAGGACTACCTAACTTTACTGGATTAGAAGCTTTTGACCCAGGTTCACGTAGCCCAGCACAATTAGCTTTCTTACAAGTTGCTTCTGTTCAACTACCTAATTTAGTACCTGGTTTTCCAGTATTACCTTTAGCTCAACTTTCTTTACCAACTGCCTATATTCAAGGTTTTGGCGAACCACGTATTGAAATTGACACTACACAACTTAGTTTCTTTGCTCAAAATGATTTCAAAATTAAACCTAACTTTACCTTAAAATTAGGCGCACGCTATGACCGTAATACTCTACGTTTTATGCCAGAAAATAGCGGTAATATTGCTCCTAGAGTAGCAATTGCGTTTCGTCCAAATCAATTACCTAAATTAAGCATTCGTGCTTCTTATGGTTTGTTCTTTGCTGCTTCTGTCACCGGCCCAGCTTTTGTAATTGGCCGTAGTGTAACAAGTCAGTTATTACAAGTAACTCTACCTTTCCCATTCTCAATTATTCCTGGTACTTTACCAACAAGAGGATTTCCAGAATCAACAACCGTTCCACCAGGAATAAATTTTGTTCCACAACTTAACCGTAGATTTACCTATGCGCCCAATATTAGAAATAGCTATACCCAACAAGTCAGCTTAGGTTTTGATTACATTATTGGAAATAATACTGTATTCTCTGCTGGTTATAACTATGTAAGAGGTATCAAGCTACTTTCACAAAGAGACATTAATCCTATAGTTCGCCCAGTTGCTAACCCAATTGATAGCGCGCTTATGGGTCGTGTAGATCCAACAAATGGAACTAACTTCCAATTTGAATCTTCATTTGATAGCTATTTCCATGGTTTAACTTTAACTCTTAACAGAAGATTAGCTAATAACTTTTCTATCTTCCTTAACTACACATTCTCTAAATCAATTGATAACTTTATTGATATACGTTCTGACTTAAGCGAAATCAACAATTCTCTTAACATCCGTCAAGAACGTGGCCTTTCCTTGCAAGATGTACGTAGCCGTTTTGTATTATCAAGTACAGTAGATTTTGGTTTTGTTAAAAGTCCTATAACCAAAGATTTACAATTGTCTACAATTATGACTCTAAATTCTGGCCGTCCCTACAACTTATTAGCTGGTCAAGACTTAAATCTTGATGGAGATCTACCTGCTGGAGACCGTCCTGCATTTTTAGCTCGTAATGCTGGTATTAGCCCAGGATTTGCTAATGTTGACCTACGTCTTACACGTAATTTTGTTTTCAAAGATAAATTCCGTGTTCAACTACTTGCAGAATGCTTTAATATCTTTAACCGTGTTAACATCAGTGAAATTAATCGTATTTTCCCAAGAACCGCAAGCGGTACATTTAATCTACCTTCTCAAGACGATGGTGGTCGCTTTGTTGCTCCAAAAGAACGTTTTCTTAATGCTTTCTCACCTCGTCAATTCCAATTTGGGTTTAGATTTAATTTCTAAAATTTAGCACCTAGAAAAAATAAAAGGAGGGAAAACATCCCTCCTTTTATTTTTTAAACAAAAACTGGTTCTACCTCTAACCAAATATCAAAATCTTCTACCACTTTTTGTTGAATCTCTAAAGCTAAATCCCCAATCTCTCTAGCTGTTCCATCCCCAGAATTGATTAAAGCTAAAGCATGTTTACTAGAAATTGCTACATTGCCTTTCCTATAGCCTTTTCTAAATCCTACCCTTTCAATTAACCAAGCAGCAGAAAGTTTTACTTTGCCAGATTCAGCAGGAAACTCTGGAATAGTTTCTTTAATATTTTTTAGCCTTAATTTTTCTTTTAGCACTTCAAGCTTTTCTAATTCAATAATTGGATTAACAAAAAATGACCCAACACTAAAACTATCCGGCTCATTTTCATCTACAACCATGGCTTTTCTACAACGAATATTTATGACTGCTTCACGAGTTTGTAAAAGCGAGGGTGTTAAAGAAAATTTTTCTGATAAATATTTTTTTAACTCAGGATATTTTATAGTTGACTCATCTTTAAGAGTTAGAGCATACGTAACATTAATTACAATATATCTATTTTTCGCTTTTGTCTTAAATAAACTTTGGCGATAGCTAAATTCACATTCTAAAGCATCAAATTCTACTATTTTTTCTGTGAACCGGTCATAAGCTTTTACCTTAATAATTGTATCTTTTACTTCTTGACCATAAGCTCCAACATTTTGAATAGGAGTTGCTCCAACTTTCCCAGGTATCCCAGATAAACACTCAATACCAGACCAACCATTATTTACAGCCTGTAAAACAAAATTGTCCCAAATTTCACCAGCAGCAACAGAAACTATTATTTTATTTTCTACTATTTTACTTACTATTCCTAGGTTATTTATATGTAAGACTAGTCCTGGAAAACCATCATCAGAAATGACTAAATTGCTACCTCCACCTAAAACAAAAAGTGGTAAATTTGCTTTTTTAGCCCATTTTACAGTCTTGTAGATAGTTTCTTCATCTGTGGCATCAACAAAATAACGTGCTAGCCCGCCTATTTTTAATGTTGTAAAAGGACTTAGTAAAATATTTTCTTGAATTTTTTCCTCAAGCATAAGTTAATTCTGGCTCAATACTAGAAAAATATTCATTAATTCTTTCTGTTAATTCACTAACTGCTAGAGAATGAAAAACTTGATTGCGAAAAGTAGCCCCACCCGGCAACCCACGAGTAAAATGTCCACAAAGCTGTTTTACTTTACCTAAAGCAGATTTTTCCGTTGGCATTTCTTCAAGCATTACTTGTAAATATTCCATCAAAAAGACTCGTTTATCTTCTATTGTTGGTTGATAACTAGCTAGCCCCTGCATTGCCTCATCAATTTGGCGAAAAATCCAAGGATTTGCCATTGCTCCACGTCCAATCATTACCCCATCAACGTCTGTTTCCTTTAATCTTTTTAATGCTTGATCAACTGTGCAAACATCACCACTTCCAACAACAGGAATTTTTACAGCTTGTTTAACTTCAGCAATAATATTCCAATCAGCAAATCCACTATAGCCTTGCATCCTTGTTCGTCCATGAATTGCAAGTTGTTCTATTCCGCAATCTTCTGCAAGTTTACCTACTTCAATAGCATTAATAGAATTTTCATCCCAACCAATACGATATTTAAGAGTTAAAGGAATTTTAATTGCTTTTCGGGTAGCTTTAAGAATTTTTTCCATCTTAGGTAAATCCTTAAGTAAACTAGAGCCACCTCCACCATTAACAACTTTTTTTGCAGGACAACCACAATTTATGTCTACAATATCAGCCCCAGCCATTTCAGCAACTTCTGCTGCTGCTGCCATTCTATCTTCATTATGACCAAAAAATTGTATTGAAATAGGCTGTTCTTCTGCTTCAAAGTGCATAAGTTTATGTGTTTTTAAGTTATTTCGTGTTAAACCTTCTACACTAATAAATTCTGTAACAATTAAACCAACACTGCCACAACGCTTAATTAACTTGCGAAAAGCTGAGTCTGTTACTCCAGCCATCGGAGCAAGTATTAAATTAGGCTTAATTTTTACATTGCGAACATAATATTCTGTCTTCATAATACTATTACCTAAAATTATTTCTTTAACTTATTAAGTTATATGGATTAAGCCGTTAATTATAGCACTAAAATATATATCTAAAATCAAAGATAGCTATACTATATTTTGTGGTATTAAAAATTTAATATACTAAATATAGACCTTGGACGCTTTTTCTATAAACTGTCCGTCTAATATCTATAAGTTGTTGATTATAAATAATTTTTACAAGTATTTTAAATTTTTTGTTACATTATTTTTACTTGTTCTGAGATAATAGGTAAAAGCATAATGTGTGTAGATAAAACGGGACTGTAACAATAAGATAAACAAAGAGTTACAAAAACTATAACTATTAACATGCCTAAAACTTAATGAGGTGATTTATGGAATGGTTAACAAACAATGCCCTTACAAACCTACACGGATTTCAATTTCTTTTTCTTTATATTTCTGTGGCAGCTACTACAATTTTTGCTACTTGGCTAATGGTAAGACGACAAGACAAAACCGATAAAATGCCTCCTTTACACGTACCAAAAACTCCTGATATTTATGAGATTGCTTATCTTCGAGGTAAAGAAAACGAAATTATCCGACTCTCAATTCTTAATTTAATTTCTCAAGCATATTTACAAATAGTTAGTGACAAAATTAGCAAAAATCCAAATCATCCTGACCCAGGACTACTTTCAACACTAGATAAACAAATATTTGCAGCTTGTTACAATGGGATGGAAGCAAAAGATGTTTTTAGTAATCCCACTATATCTAACATAGCAATAAGATACTGTGAAACTTATCAACAAAATTTAGAAACTAAACATTTATTAACATCTCAAGAAGTTAAACAAGCCGCTTGGGGAATAGGCACAGCAGGAGCATTACTTCTGATGTGTTTAAGTGGTTATAAAATAGCTGTTGCCATAAGCCAAGGCCGACACAATATAGGTTTTCTAATCTTTCTAACAATTATTTCCTTGGTAATTTTAATCTTTGCAGCTAAACCTCCTAGATTAAGTAAAAGAGGTAAAAATTATTTAGAAATGCTTAAGCAAGTATTTTCCAATTTATCTAATAAGGAAAGTTTGAGTGCAACATCTACTTTTGATCCAGCAATAGCACCAATGGCGATGGCTATATTTGGTGTAGGAATACTAGCAGGGACTTCCTTTGATTCCTTTGAACATGCTTTCCACCGTTCTGCTTCTGCTGGTAATTATGGTGGTTGTGGTAGCAGTTGTGGTAGTAGTAGTTGTGGCGGTGGTGGCGGCTGTGGTGGTGGTTGTGGCGGTGGTGGTTGCGGCGGCTAAAAATAATCATACGTAGGGTTAAAACCCTACGCTACATAGCTGTCGCCCCGTTGGGGCTTAAGATTAAAATATTAGAACATTTAGTTTACAGTGTATTTATTTCTATAACTAATAAATCTAAGGAAAAATTTATGGGTCGTGTAACTTTACCAGTCTTAGGAGTTGGAATTGGTTTTAGGGAACAGTTTGCTGGCGAACTATTCCTTAATCAAGATAAAGTAGGCTTTTTAGAAATTATTGCAGATCATTATATTGACCCACACCCAAATAAAGAAAAAGAGCTAGCCATCTTAAAAGAGCATTTTACATTAGTACCTCACGCTATCAACCTTTCTTTAGGGAGTGCTGAAGGATTAAATCAACCTTACTTAAAAAAACTAGCTAATTTAGTTAATAAATTAAACCCGCCTTGGTGGAGCGAGCATATTTGCTTTACTCAAGCTGGTGGAATAGATATTGGTCATCTTTCTCCACTTCCTTTTACCTGGGAAGCAATTGATGTAATAGTAAAAAATATTAAGCAAGTAAAAGAATATATTAATGCTCCATTAATTTTAGAAAATATTACTTATATGTTGGAAATTCCTGGGGCAGAAATGAGCGAAGCAGAATTTATTAGCGAAATTTTAATGCAAACTGACTGCGGTTTACTTTTAGACATAACTAATTTGCATATTAATTCTGTTAATCATAAATTTGATATAGAAAGTTTCCTTAACTCAATTCCCTTAGAGCGTGTGGTTCAATTACATTTTGTTGGGGGACATTATCATCATAATTTGTTGATAGATAGTCATTCTCATCCAACCCCAAGAGAAGTTTGGCAACTTATGGAAACTGTAGCAAAAAGAACCTGCTTAAAAGGTGTAATTTTAGAACGCGATGAAAATTTCCCTCCATTTAATGAGTTGTTAACGGAACTAGAACAAGCCCGCCGAGCCATAAAAGTTAATAAACCTTCCTTAGTAGTTTCAGAGGATTTCTTATGGGTTTAGCTGAAGTTCAAAAAACGCTTGCACAGCTTTATACTGATAGAGATTTGCGAGAAAAGTTTTTAGCTAGCCCAAAAGTGGTTGCAACAGATCTTGGGCTAAATTCTAAGGATTTAGAGCAGCTTACCCAACTTTCTACTTTTCATTTACGTGAATTTTCTGAGTCATTACATTATAAGCGAATGGGAGAAGTAAGAGATTTACTTCCATTTACATCAAAAAGCTTAAAAGCAAAATTTGCTAAATTTTTTCTTAAATTTGCTGATGGTTATTTACCTTCAGGAGTAAAAAAACATAGAGATGATGCGATTGCTTTTGCAGAATTTATTAGCAAAAAGTCAGATTCTGTTGATTGGTGCAAAGAAATAGCAATTTATGAAGCTACTAGGTTAAAACTAGCAGAAAGCTCTAAAATAATAATTTTTCGATTGTTCCACTTTCCTCTAAAAGCAATTTTCTCTCAACTTTTACAATCAAAAGAACCTGTTTTAGAAAAAAAGCTAACTTTAGCTATTTGGATAAGGCTACCTGGAAAAAAAACTTGGAATCATTATTTGTTATCTTTTCCAGGTAGCTAATAGGTTTTTAATTAACGGGTTGGTGTTTGAAGTTGAATACCTGTTTTACCATCTCCGATTACTAAAGTAAGTGGCCCGTTATGACCTTTAATGCCTTCTGCACGCGCCTTTTCAATTTCTAACTGTAACTCCAGTTTTTTAATTTCTAGTAGTGCAGGGTTAGCATAAGTTTGAGCTTCAATTTGTTTGGTTTTAGCAGCAACTTCGGCTGCTTGAAGGCGAGCTTCTTCAGCTTGTTTTTGTTTTTCATTAGCAACTACAGCACTTGCAGCTTGTTCAATTCGGTTATCTAAAAACTCAGGATTACCAATTTGAACACTTTCCATAGTTAAAAGCAGTTGACTAGATAATATAGGTCTTAAAGATTCAACTATTCTTTTTTGTATAGCCTCTTGATTAGCATAAATGTCATAAGCATTATATGTAGAAAAAGCATTTCTAGCTTCAGTTTGCACGATACCATGTAAAATTTCATTGCGTCGCTTATGTCGCTCTGGTTCATCAGAACCAAATTTGCGGACATATTCCATAACCTTATCTGGTGATGTAGAAGCAGTTACACTTACAGGAACTTGTAGCGCAGCATTATCCTTGGAAGTTACTCTAGGTGTAGTAGTTTCGGTAAAAGAACGCATATTAACTTCATAAGCGCGTTGACCTGGTAACATAGTAGTAAACCAACCATCTGAAGGTGTATAAACTCGTTTAATTGACCCCCACTGAGTAAATACTTTCACAGTACCTTCCTGAGTATATTCAATGTTAGTAGCAACAATTATCGTAGTAATAACAACTACAATTATCGTAAAAACGGCAGCAATTGTTTTGGCACTCATAAATTTCCTTTCTAAAGTGAGCAAAAGCTCTCATTAGTTTGTGTAATCATTAAAAATTTTAGTTAGTTTTATTGAGTTTAGCTGAATCAAGAAAAGCTTCTAAATCTCCATTTACTTCCATATCTGTTTCTTTTGTTCCATCTAATGTCCATTTATAAAGAAAACCATTATGTGGAAGCATTATAATGCTAGTTCGTCCTCGGTCGGGAGAGTCTCCAACTACAATGGTAGCTGAAAGGTCAGCAACCTTAATTTCTTCAGCCCTTATTAGCTGAGTAAAAACCCCTTGTTTTACCAGACCATTGCCTAATTTTTTAGGGTCAAGGTCAGCCCGGCTCGCTTTAGCATCTCTTAATGTAACAGTCAGGCTCATTACTGGTAAATTACCCGTCCCGGCAGGCCCAGGGTTAGACCAAAGTTTTTGATCTACTTTACGAATATAAGAAAGAACTTCTGTTTCCTTTGGTTGTGGTTGTGAAGTCACAATCCAGCCTTTTTGCAAAACAACAGAAATTTCTCCCATTTTTGGTTTAATCAAAGTTGGAGTATCCGCTATTTTTGGCGTTTCTGTTGGATTTGTTTTACTAGTAATTTCTTTTGGCTCTGAACAAGCCACCATAAGAAAAAATATAGAAACCAACAAAACCTTAAATGCAGCAAACATAGATTTTTCCTTCTTTTCTCTTGTGTAACAAGCTATTGTCATGATAGCGAGCATCTTGCTAGACTATCAAGCTTATCAAGTTTATTTAAAAACAAGCGTTTTTATCTTGTGCTAAAATCCCTTAAAAAGCCGCTTTTGGAGTTAGTTATGAGCGCAATAATAGAAACACCAATTCTTGAGCCAAAAGAAATAGTTAAAGAAAATCATATAGTTTTACCTAATATTAGCTGGTCAACCTATGAAAGTTTGCTAAATGATTTAGCTGATACAACTGCTGCTCGTCTAACTTACAATCAAGGAAAGCTAGAAATTATGGCCCCTCTACCTGAACATGAAAGAATCAACCGAATAGTAGCATTAATAGTTGAGGTTGTTGCTGAAGAATTAAATATAGATATTGAAGCTTTTGGTTCAACTACCTTTAAACATAAAGATTTTGTTCAAGGCTTTGAACCTGATTCTTGCTTTTATATTCAACATGAAGCTATAGCTAAGGGGAAAACTAAATTTGACTTAAAGGTTGATCCCCCTCCAGATTTAATAATAGAAATAGACATTACTAATAGCTCTATAGATAAACTCTCTATTTACAAACAATTAGCAGTTCCAGAAATTTGGCGTTATGATGGCAAAAAAGTTATTATTTATAAATTAGAAAATAATGATTACCAAATACTTAATAACAGTTCTTCATTTCCTTTACTTACTAGTGAGAATATAAATTATTTTATTACCCAAAGTAAGAACTTGAAAAAAACTGTTTTCTTAAAATCTTTACGAGCATTTTTAAGAGATAAAATAAATGCTAAATAACTTAAATTAGAAGGCAAAAATAATGACTATTGTAGAAGAAAAAATCGATCAAGCAAAAAATTTACTTATACAAAAAAAACCTTTAGAAGCAGAAAAAACACTTCGTCAAGCTGTTGAGATGGATAAAACATCTGCTACAGCACAAGTAGAATTACTGCGTCTATTAGGACTAATGAAAAAGTGGGAAGATTTTGACAAATTTGTTGAACAAGCTTTTAATTCATTTCCTGATAATGCTGATATTTTGACTTTTAGAGGGATAATGCTTTCCCGCCAAGATAAACTTAATGAAGCAATTGAAAGTTATCAAAAAGCAGTAGCTATAAACCCTGAATTAATAATGGCTTATACCAATTTAGGTACAGCTTTAAGAGACACAGAAAGATTTTCTGAATCTGAAGAAGCTTTACAAAAAGGCTTAAAATATGATCCTCAAAACTATCATTTCCACTATGAATTAGCTCAAACTCTAGCTTATCAAATGAGGATAGAAAGCTCTATTTATGAAGTTTTAGAAACCTTAAAAATTAATCCTCAATATGAACGTGCTTATCTAGCATTAGCTAGACTTTACCAACAAAACAATCATATTGATCAAGCTATTAATATCTTAAAAGAGTGTATTCAAAGAATCCCCACTTGTTGGGAAGCAGTAGATATGCTAAAAGATTTTCTTTTATTAAAAGGTGATTTTCAGTCTGCTTATAATCTTTGGGAACAAGTAATTGCACAACGTGGACTTATGGAAGACTATTTAGAGCTAGGAAAAATTTGTTTGGTAGCAGGTAATGTACAACGTGCAGAACAAATTTTCCAAACAGCTATAAAGAAAAACCCTAGAGCCTGGCAACCTCATTGTTACTTAGCAGAACTTTATGATGTAAGTGGATTAGCTGATAAAGCTATAGAAAAATATAAAGCCGCTATTAAATTAAATAAAAATTCTTATGTACCTCATAATGGTTTAGGGGTAATATTACTTAAAAAAGGTGATGTAGCCGAAGCAATTCGTCAATTTTCTCAAGCCTGTAAATTGGTGACGGCTGATGATCCAAAACCTGTTTATAACTTGGCTTTAGCATTATGTAAAGCTAATAAATTTGCTGAAGCACAGGGTTTGTTAGAAAATTTTCTATCAAATTTTAAAACTATTCCTCAAGATCCATTCTTTGATGAAATGCAAAAACTATTTAAGAGTATAAAAAAAGAGCTATCTAAAACTACTCAAGTATAATTTCTTTGAGCTTAAAATATTGATGGTTAAGCAATCTTACTTTTACCAAGTTCTATTTGCTCTGTTGCTATTACTACTAATTAATTCCTCAGTAGTAGCAACAGAGCCTAAAATTGCTATTCTAAAAATAGGACTTTTTAACTTGCTTAAACCAAAAACTATTGATATTGAAGTAGTTACAGATGAAATAGTAGCAATTAATAGTCAAGAAAGCTCTCAAGAAAACCATTCAAAAGTTTTATTATTGGAACAAAGTTTAACCTTAGTAGCAAAATCAAATAAAATCACTTGTTACTTAAAAAATTCTCAAAAAACAGTTATAAAAAATGGGAAGTAGACAAACTTAACTTATCTGGTAATAATTCTTTATCTTTATTTGTTGCCAATAGGTTAAGACGGCAAATTCCAGCACAAATTAGCTTTTATGCCAAAAATGACCTACTTTATACAACTTTATTAACAAATCCAGAAGACACAACAAAAATAGCACTTGCTTCAGAAGTTTCTGAAATTAATAATATTAATGCCACTCAAGCTTTAGCTATTTTTAAGGCATTTGCTGTAGTTGTGCGTAGCTATATTGAATCAGAAAAAGGCCGCCATCGCCAAGAAGGTTATGACATTTGCGATAACACCCATTGTTTACTTTATTTAGGTGAAGATAGCCTGGCTAATTCAAAACAAGCAAATATTGTCACACAAGCAGTAATAGAAACTAAAGCATTAGTATTAAAATTTACGGATAAAATTGTCCCAACATATTTTACAGCTTGTTGTGGTGGATTAACTGCTTTACCTACAGAGGTTTGGACAGGAAAACAACATAGCACTTATCCTTTTTCTTCTATTAAGTGTGATTATTGCAAAAATGATCGATTTTATGTTTGGGAACGTACTATTGCGGCTAAACAGCTATGGAAAGCTTTGCAAACAATGTTAAACTTCCGTCCTAGTGCCGAAACAAAATTGATACCAATATATAATGGCAAAGGTGTAGTAACTGCACTTAATATCAAAGAAAATAACTACAAAACAAAAATTTCGGCGGCAAAATTTCGCCATTTAGTAGGCAAAACCCTAGGTTGGAATATTGTTCTTAGTAATTTTTACCAGGTAAAATTTCAACACCAACAAATTACATTTGTAGGAAAAGGTTTTGGTCATAACCTTGGGTTATGTTTGGCTGGTGCAAGTGAGCAAGCTCGGCAAGATCGTAGTTTTTTGGAGATTTTAGAGTTTTACTTTCCTAACACCAATTTATCAGCAAATTAAATTTATGGGATTTATGAAATTGTTATGATTTTTAATTATTATTTTACTTTATTTGCTCTATTTTTATGGAAGTCCAAAATCATAGAGGCATTAACAAAATTTTCACAATGGTTGTCAGCTTATGGTGTGCTAGGAATGTTTGTAATCTCTTTTCTTGATTCTACCTTTGTTCCAATACCAAGCGGCCCAGATCTTTTACTAACTAAATTAGCTGTAGAAAATTATCAATACCCCCTAAAACTCATTCAACTAGTTTTAGCTGCTTCTATTGGCTCAACTATAGGCTGTACAATACTTTATTTAATTGCTAAAAAAGGTGGTGAAAAAGTCCTCCAAAAAGTCAATCCTGAAAAAAGAAAGAAAATCGCTAACTTTTTAGGTCGTTATGATGCTCTAGCTCTAGTAATAGCATCTATATTACCACCCCCATTTCCTTTTAAGCCTTTTATTTTATGTGCTGGTGTATTTAATTTTAAGCTTTCAAGATTTGTTTTGGGTCTTTTAGCTGGTCGTACCCTTCGCTTTGGAGTTTTGGGAGTCCTAGCATTTTATTTTGGTGAAGCAGCAAGAGACATTATGACTAAGTATGGCTTAAAATTACTTTTAGTGTTTGTTGCTGGACTTGCAACATTATATTTAATTAAATTTTTGCTTGATAAAAAACGTTCAACGGAAACAAATACTGATACATCTGAAGTAGCCATCAATAGCCAATCCTAGTAAAACAGCTAATTTTTAGTTTACAAATAAAAAAGGTCTGCTTTAACCTAATAAGCAGACCTTTTTTATTGTTAAAAATTTTATTGTAAATAATAGGAAATTAATGACTTAAAGAAGTAATCATTGCCCTAGAAATTGAGTCTTTTAAGTCTATAACAAGGCTTCTCTTATTTTGATCATTATCAGAAAAAATAATAATTTCCAAAGCATCTGCTTGACTATCAGCAGGAATCACTATTGAAACTTCAGAAAAATTAATTAGACCATTTGATTTTCTAGACTGGCTAGAAATTGTAGAAGGTTTACCAATTTCTACTAAATTTGGCTCATTATTTAATGATTTTTCGATCTTTAATGTTTTAATTAAAATTTGTTGAGAAATATTTGGGCTAGCAATTGCTAATTTTACTAACGCACTACTATCATCAAGACGTTGTGAAGTAGTTTGTAAGTAAAAATGAGGTAAATTAGCTACATTACTGGTTAATGCACTTTTCCATTTTTCATATTCTTGTTTTGCCAAAGATTCTTGTTGAACTTGTTGAGCTTCTACAAGCGTTGCCATCAACATAAAACAGCAAATCAAAATTAATTTTTTCATCCCAACCTCCAGAATTAAAATTTAGGCACTTATAATATAATACATAATTGTTTATAACAAGTAATTATAATTAAATAGACTCTTCTCTTCTTGGTGTAGGCCGTTTAGTACGAATATATAAACGATAAGCAATATCGCTATCTTCTGCCTCGGCACGGGCTAAAGCAACATTACTCCCTAATACATTATCAGACACTCGCTTAAATTCATTTCGATTAGGGAAAAACTTCCAATCTGTTCCCCAACCTCTACAAAGACGGCCTAAATTTTCTCCTGAATCGGATTTAATGCGAACTTCACCTTTACGGCGCATACTATAGCGTTTATAAAATTCAAAGCTATCATCAAAACTAACATAGTAATTTTGTGGCAAGAAAAACCAAATAATAAAGGCAATAAGTCCAGTTAATAAGAGTGCGCCAACTAATAAAAATAATAATAAGCGTCCGCCACTATTACGCACAGTAGGATTAATTTCCATGCGTAGTTCATCCATATTAATTTTTTCTGGGCGAAAAATCTCTGGTATATCTTGAGTTCCAAAGGCTTTTTGCATTGTAGGAGGAACTTCTAGTTTTAATTGGACATCATCAACTTTTGCCCATAAGACACCATGCATTGGGAAAGTTTCGTCAAAAATATCTGCTAAAAGTGTAGCAAATTTATTACGTGATGGACTAACAGTTACTTGAGGAGTAGTAAACTTAACGTTAAAGCTATATTGTGATTTAGCACGAATATTATTAATTTCATAAGGTTGTTCTGGAGAAAATTGGAATTTATCCCCAGGTATTAAACTAATACTAGCTCTTTCTGGTTTTAAGTCATCAGCACGTAAATTTAATTTAGCAGAAGTAATAGTATGGTAATGAAAATAAGATTTTATTACTAAATCAACACTACCTGTTAATGGCGAGTCTTCATCAATTGCATCTAGCTTTAATTGTTCTTTTAAGGATAGCTCTAAGGTATTACGGTTAAGGGGTTTCATTTGAAAAGCATCTTGACCCATAAGATCAACCATTGTTTTTGTCCCAACATATTTTTCATCCCATTCTTTTAATTCTGGTAAAGAAAAAGGCTCTTTATCTCCTAGCACAATACCATAAATCATTAACGTAGATTTACTATTAATAGGATCTCGTAAAAGAGGATAGGCATAAACCATTTGAACACGAGGATCTGTAGCTAGAAGACTATAAAATTCCCTTGTATCAGCCGCTTCATTACTTGCACCACTATCAGCAATATTATCTGTAAGTAGCCAAACAACAGCCTTTTTGTCATTTATTTTGGCTAATAGCTCTCTTAGTGCGTCAGGCATACGGGTAAAGCCTGTATCTTGTGGAGATTGTGAGCCAACAACATCTAGTTTTCCAACAGGAGGAAAAACACTTTCCCAATTAATATCTCCAACTGGAGTAAGAGGCAGTACTGTATTAGTTACACGGTTAAAAGTAATTATTGATATAGAGTCATCTGATTTAGAGGTTGCAGCAATATAATCACGAATAAAAGCTTGAAATTCCGCTCGTTGATAATAAAACTTTGCACCTGCACGCGGCGAAGGATAACCATCATACATACTAGCTGAGTTATCAAATAAATAATAAACCTCAGTAGCATTAGCAGTAATTAGATTTAGGTGTAAACACAGAGCAAAAAACACAAAAAACAAAGATATTTTTAATAATTTAGTTAAAATCAAAGCGGCAAACCTCCCCATTTTCCGACAATGTATAAAGCGAATTGCCTGAGACAAAAGCATCATAAACCCTAGAGTCGTCTATACTTGCATCTTCGGTTCCCCAACGTTCTAAAGGTTGTGCAGAGTTAAGCATCAGTAATTTCCCTGTACGATGTATAGCTAATAAATTACCTTGAGGATCAACAAATAAATGTGTAGGGTCAATATCTTGACCAATATTAAGTAATTCTCCAGTTTGATAATCAAAGAAAAGCAGTGATTGATGTACCGCCACAACAATTTTATCTTTTGTAACAACTAAGCAGTGCGCTCCTCGACTAACTTGGTTAATTTTACGTTGTCGAGTAACTTCGCCTTGTTGCAAGATAAGTTCAACTAAACGAAAATCCTCTGTTACTGCATAAAGTCTTTCATTAATCATTACTGGACGAACAAAAAAATAAAAAGGTGAGTAATTAATAGGTTTTAATAGCAAATTGTTTTCTTGTCGAGTTAAAGACAAAATTCTACCTAAGCCTGTTTGTAGATCTTTTGCCCAATAATAATGACCATTTGAATCTAAAGCACCTATAGGAAGAAATTCTGTTTCATTAGAAAGTATTTTTGGAGTTATTGGAATTTTACCTAGAATTACTTCATAAGAGAGTCTAGCTAAAGCATATTGTCTATTTTCCATTAATTTAATAGGTAGTTCAACACAATTAATTCGGCAAGTAATATCACTACTAAAAACTGCTTGCCAATTTTCTGGTAAAGTAATTTCCTCGCGATTTTGTAACCAGCGATTTTCATTAGGATGAATAGAGAAACTTAGAAATTTTTTTAGTCCAAACAAAATCAATCGATCACGAAAAATTACTGGTGAGGTAATAGGCTCAAGATATTTAATAGCTGTTTGGAGTTCATCAACATTTAGTCTTCCTGTATTTATTTGATCTAAAGTTAGCTGTTTTGCCTTATTAGATATAATTCTTAAGCTATTATTACTAGTCAATACCCAAAGTTTTGCTTGAGAAGAAATTAACGAAAAAGAGTCGCTACGCTCATTAAGAGCAAGTTTTAAGCTAGATAAAATGGCTTTTTTATTATTATTAAAAATACCTATGGTTTCTTGGCTGCGTTTAGGAGCAGGCAAAACACTACCACAACGACGACAATAAAAACCATCAGCACGATTAAGCGTTATTTTTCTATTTTGCTGGCAACTACTACAAAGCTTTATAGAAATGCCACAATGATAGCAAAAGCCTTGGTTTGGTTCGCAAGCGTGACGACAATGATGATTTGGACAACGGTTCATAAATTAAAGCAACTCTTTTTTGGTTTTATTCTAATGCAAAACTATTGAATTTATTATGAGTTAAAGCTGGAAACATTTTCTAAAAAGTCAGCGTTTAGCCCGTTGGCATTTTAACACTTCTGCCAATATTAATAAAAAACGCAAATTAAGTGGATAAATATTTGAGGCTCTAATGAAAAAATTCTTCTATCTGTTGACAATAATCATTTTACTACAATTTTTCCCTAAACTTTTAATTGCTCAAGACCAAGTACAACAATCTAGGGAATTTGTAAAGGCTGCTCTAAAACTATATCAAGAAAAAAACTATCCGGCTTATTTAGAAAATATGGAAAAAGCCAACAAACTTCGTCCTAATCATCCAGAATTAACCTATAACTATGCTGGAGCATTAGCATTAACAGGTAAAAAAGAACTAGCCTTAAAAGAACTTAATAAATTTGCTGATTTTGGTGTAATTGCTAACCCACTAGCAGATGAAGATTTTAGCTCAATCAAAGACTCTAAAGAATTTCAAGAAATTATTAAAAAAATTGAAAAAAATAGTCTTCCTATTGGGGAAGTAGAAACTATAGCCAGCTTACCAGAAAAAGACTTAATTACAGAAGGCTTAGCCTATGACAGTCAAGAAGAAAAATTCTATGCAGGCAGTATAAGAAAAAGAAAAATCATAACTATCGATAAAAATGGGAAGGTTAGTGATTTTACTAGTAGTCAACAAGATGGGCTTTGGGGTGTTTTTGGTATGCAAATAGACCCTAAACGCCGTGTTCTTTGGGTTGCAACATCTTCACTTCCAGAAATAGCTGATTTTCGTAAAGAAGAAGACTCTCAAGCAGCTATTTTTCAATATGACCTAAAAACTAAAAAATTACTTAAAAAATTCTCTTTATCAGACAATAAAAAACATATTTTTGGAGATTTAACGCTTAATTCCAAAGGAGATGTATTTATTACTGATAGTATCTCACCTAATATTTATTACATTTCTGCTACAGGACACATAATAGAGACTCTTGCTAATGGCCCTTTTGTTTCTTTACAAGGGATTAGCCTTTCTGAAGATGGAAATCATCTCTTTGTTTCTGATTATTCTCAGGGAATTTTTGAAGTTGACTTAAAAAATAAAAACAAAATAACAAAGCTTGAAAGCCCTGCTAATGCTACTTTGCTAGGTATTGATGGGATTTATTTTTACCAAAATTCTTTGATAGCAGTTCAAAATGGAATTAATCCAAGACGAGTAATTAAATTATCCTTAAGCAATAATTTTGATAAGATAGAAAACTTTACTACCCTAGCAGCTAACAAAAACCTGATGCCTGATCCAACCTTAGCAACAATTATTAATAATAATTTTTACTTTTTTGCTAATGCACAATGGAATAATTTTGATCGTTCAGGAAATATTTTACCACTAGAAAAATTTGTTGAACCAACACTTGTTAAAATCAAATTAGGCAATACAACCAACAAAAATAGCACTACAAAAGCATCATTTAAGGTTGTTAGAGAAAAACTTAAACCTCTTCCACCGCCAATGATAATGTTAAATATGGCTTTTTAGTTTTTTGGCTCTTTTTCTAACGAAATATTAGATAAAGCGGATAAAGTGGTTTTAATTTTTTCCATCAATGAATCCAGGTTTTGAGAAGTTGTCCAACCATCTTCCGCTAATATTTTTAGCCCTGGTTCAATATTTACTTCTTGCCAGCGTACTAAATGTATTGTAACAGGGCGTTTAGCTTGTTCTTTAGCAATATTGGTTAATATTGCTATTAATTCATTTTCACTACATCCATAAAGTTTAGCTTGTATTTCAGAAAGAGGAAGCGAAAGCCCTTGTAGGGCTTTAATTGCTCCTATTTGCAATAAATGTCTTTTTCCATAATAAGCTTGCCTTCCTATTAAATTAGGCCGATCTAGAAGTCCTAAACTTGTATAATAGCGAATCGTCCGGGCATCTGGTGCGGCAGAAACTCGGTTATCTTGCTGAGCATCAAGTAAACCATTATCAGCTAATAACTTAGTTACTGCTTGTAAGAGTTCTGCTAAAGAATATTTTTGATCTTTATCTTCTAAAATCATAGCAGCATTGTAGATATTTACTGTAATGCTGTCAAGTTAGAAAATTTTAAATTTACTTATAAGAATTTTTCTTATAACTTATTGTTTATAATCAGGATAGCAAATTAAAAATGCCCCTATAAAAGGGGCATAGATTATTGATTTTATGCTTTTTGGTATTTAATAAGTTATAAAAAATTATACTTAAGAAATTTCTGAGCGATCAACTTCATCTTCTTCTAATTCAGAATCTCCAAGAGGCTCTAAATCAGCCGGGCCTTCTGTCCAATCACCTTCTAAAGGTTCTGCATCTTCTACTACTTCTTCTTCTAATGGATTAACTTCTATATCTGAAGATTGTTCATCACTAATTAAAACATTTTGTTTTACAACTCGATCCCAACGTGGGGAATCTTTACTAGCACGAGATACGCTAGCAGCTTTAGGTAAAGCTTCTTTTTTAGTGAAAAGAAACTTAGAAAACTGTGCTAACATTTCTACTACTTTATCTCTGCTAATTAGTTCTACCATAAAGAAAAAGTAACGTAAGCTAATTTTAGATACTTCATCTTGAGTAGAGCTTTCTATTTTATTTTTAATGGTTGTATATGATTCTTGAGATTGAACTGCTTCACGAACAGAAGCAACATTGTTCATTAGCTCATAAATTTGAATATTCCGAGTAGTTTGACCACCACTAGCAGTAGAAAAAATAGTAGCAAATAGCCCACGAAAAATTTCTTCTGCTTCTGCTCCAGGAGGGTCAACTTTAACCCTACGCAATTCTTCTTCAGACTCCGGCATATCAAATTCTAAGAAGCATACTTCTTGAGGGCCAAGTCGCACCTCAATTTCATAAGTCCCAGCAAATCCTCGCGCTGACAAGCAGACTCCTCCTTTGTTGTTTGTATTATTAAATAGGTGTTTAAGAAAACTTATTTATAAACTACTTTCGCAGGCCATTTCTACCATCTGTTTTAAGATCCGTCAAGAGAAGATTAGACGTTTTCTGCATTATTTATCAACATTTAACTAATTTTTACAAAATTTTGGCAAATTTATCTTTTTTATCACTAATTTTTTGTTGCTACTTAGAATAAGTAGGTTAAAAAAATTTTTGATGCCTAAATCAAATTTTAAAATCAACTACGTATTTCCGCTAGCACTGTAGCACTATATGGAGCAACTGTAGCTATTGTTTTGGTTAATTTAACTGATGAATGTTTTATTGGGTTTAAGCTAACTTGTTGGCTATCAACAAAAATTTGCCAATCTCCAAGTGGTAAAGGAAACTGTGCTTTTTTAGAACTAGCATTAAAAAGAACCAAGGCATGAAGCCAAGTGTCTTTTTCTGTAACATCTACTAAGAGATAAGCAATAGTATTTTCTGGTAAAGTTAATCTTAAATCTGTGTCTAAAAATTTAATTGCTGTTTTTATCTGTGTTTCTGTATTTAGCCTAAAAATTGGATGTGCCTTACGTAAAGCTATTAATCCTTGATAATACTCAAACAGATCACTATTAGCTAGTTTTTGCTCCCAGCGTAGCATATTTACTGAGTCAGGTTTGTTATAAGTGTTATCCATATATTTTTTAGAACGACCCCATTCTTGACCACTTTGAATAAAAGGTATTCCTTGACTAGTAAAAAGTATTGCTGCCCCTAGTTTGTTCATAGCCCGACGATCTTGATCGCTAATAGAGCTATCATCTAAGGTAGACAGTAGCAACCGATCTGCAAAAGTATGATTATCATGACATTCAAGATAATTAAGTGATTCCGTTGGGCTATGAGCAAAATCATCTATCGCACCTTTAATTCCCTGTTTAACACGCTCAATATTTGTTCCTGACTGAATAAAACCACGCTCACGAGCATGAAAAACGCTACCCTTTAGAGCATCTCGAAAATGATCATTAAAAACTGCAAAACCTAAATCTTTTTGTTTTCCTTTGTAAGTAATTTCTATTGGGCTATCTCCTCCGGCCCAGGGTTCACCATAAATTAACAAATTAGGATCTATTTCTCGTAACTCTTTTGTTAGTGATGTAATAGTTTCAAGATCAATAAGTCCTAATAAATCAAATCGAAAACCATCAACATGGTATTCTGTAACCCAGTATTTAACAGAATCAATAATAAATCGGCGTGCCATTGGTGCTTCTGATCGAAATTCATTTCCTACGCCAGAGCCATTCCAATAGCTTCCATCAGGTTTTCTACGATAATAATAACCTGGTACTAGTCCTTCAAAGCTATAAACTCTTTTACTGGCAATTTCAAATGTATGGTTATAAACCACATCTAAAACAACCCTAATACCTTGGCGATGTAGAGCATCTATCATTTGTTTAACTTCTGTAATACGTCTGCTGTCAAAACGTTCTGAGGCATACCATCCATCAGGACTATTAATATGAACGACATCATAACCCCAACCATATTGATCTAGACTTTCATTACTATGAAATTCTCCTATAGGCATTAACTGGACAGTGTTTATTCCAAGTTCAACTAAATGAGCAATTCCAGTGCTTATATCTACTCGATTTGATAAATGTGTATCACTTTCTGTAAAAGCTAAATATTTTCCTCGTTTTTGGATTCCGCAGTCAGGATCTATAGTAAAATCCCGAATATGTAGTTCATAAATAATTGCATCTTGATTAGAGAAATTTGGTCTTGGAGCAATAGGAAATTGATCACAAACAACTATTGCACGTCCGTCATGTGAGCTAACAGCACGGGCATAAGGGTCTATTAATTCCTGTTCAGGATGAAAGCCTTCATCCTCTCCAAATGCAGTTAAGGTATAGTAAAAGCCTAGACAATCAATATTTATAGTGACTTCCCAACTCCCATCTGTAGGGTTAAAAGTCATAGAAAAAATAGCAATTTTTGCGCCTGTAGGAGATTGATAAAGATTTAAGATAATTTGGCTAGCAGTAGGAGCAAAAACACGAAAAGTAGTAGCATCAGGAGTGTAAATAGCTCCTAAAGGTTGTGAGCAAAAAAACTTATCGGCTGGATGAGCAAGTTGTTTTAAGGCAAGAGGCCCGGTCTTAGTGCTAAACTTTGTCTGAATTTTCAAATTGTTCTACTTCTCCATAGCATTAGTAACTTTTATCTTACCATCAATAATTTCTTGTTTAGCTTGCTTAACTTTTTCAATTGTATCTAAAGGAATTAAAGCGCGGTTATGCTCATCAATTGCAAAATCTACACCTTCATTTTCTAGTCCATAAACGTGTATTCCGCTCTTAAAGCGTTTTTCTACTAAATCCTTAATGATGCTATAAACTGCAACATCTACCCGTTTTAGCATACTAGTTAGCACAAAGCCGGGCTTAATACCGTTTTGGTTAGAGTCTACGCCAATAGCAAGTTTTTTAGTTTCCTCTGCTGCATCAAAAACACCCATTCCAGAATTACCAGCAGCATGAAAAACTACATCGCATCCATTTTCATATTGATTTTTAGCTAGCTCTTTACCTTTAGATGGATTATTCCAAGCAGAATCAGTAATTCCCACATAATTTTCTGTTACTTTAATATCAGGGTTAACATATTTAGCACCCTCTTGATAGCCAACAGCAAATTTATGAATTAATGGAATATCCATTCCTCCAACAAAACCTATTTTTCCATTTTGGCTTTTACTTGCAGCTATCATTCCTACTAAAAACGACCCTTCATGCTCTTTAAATAGTAGCGGTGAGACATTAGGAAGCAAAACAAATCCATCAATAATAGCAAAATTAACATTTGGATAATCTTTTGCGACTTGTTCAATAATTGGAGATTGAGCAAACCCAACTGCAATTACTAGATCATATTTTAATTCTGCAAAGGCTCTTAGCGATGGTTCAATAGATGTTGGGTCGCCTGGTTCAGCATCCCGCAGTTTTATTCCCATTTCATCACGAGCGCGTTTTACACCTTCCCAGGCTGCTGCATTAAATGAACGATCATCTTTGCCACCAATATCATAAACAATTCCAACTCGAATTTTTCCTGGCTCTTCATCACGAGAAAAAACCCCTGTACAACCAGAAAAAACCAAAATTGTTAGTAAGAAAATTAAAATTACTTGTCGCATAAATTATTTAACTTCCACACAAATATTTGTTACGGGAAACTTGTTTAATTCTTCTTTTAACCAAACCGTTATTGTGTAAACACCTGTTTTATTTTTTTCAAAGCTAAATTGGCTGCTAAATTCACCGCTAGATTTTTGATAAACAACTTCACCTTTTGAGCCATCTTTATAAGTATACTGATTTAGCAACTTAGGTCTTAAAATTTTCTCTTCTTCAGGAAAAGAATAACTTCCCCGGCTATTAAGTTCATCCCTAGTTAAATTTACTGGTATTGGTTCATAAAAAATGCTAATTCCAGCAAGTTCATATATTTTGCTTTTAAGTATTCGTCCAACAATATTAACTGTATCACCCGGTTTAGCTTTGTTAGCAAATGTTTTTATTTCAACATAACGGGCAATAAACTCTTGAGCTAATCTAACTTGTGACTCACTAAAAGCTATTCCTACACCAACATGTGTGTGTTGAGGATGAATAATAGCTTGTCGATGACCATCATAAGGCGGTTTTTCATTAAACATACGAAGGTGCATTGCTGTCAAGACATTTATTAATTTTTCTTTGCTATTAAAGTAAGTTCCACCTTCAGTTAAAGAAAGATTTTCCATCAAAGCATCTTTGCCACCAGCATAAGAGTAACGCATATAAGGCTTTAATCCCTGACCATTCCAATGGCTAAAATAAAATTCTGAGATCATTTCTTGGCAATGTTTATCTCCAACCTGACTAGCTAGCTCATCAAGTTCAAGCGGCTTTAGTCCCTCGCTTTGTCGGCTTTCATTTATTAGTTTTAGCATTTCTTCTTTTAGTTCTTTGATTTCACTAGAAGAAATATTTATTTCCTGTGCCTTTAATTTAATGTTAGGAACAAGAAATAAAAGTAGTAATAAAATATTCCAAGTTAATAAGATTATTTTACTCTTCATTTTTTGCTTCTTGTCTAGCACTTGCTAGTGAATGACCTAAAACGCCAAAAGTAGTCAATATAATTGCTATTGATGAAAAAACTGCGCCCCATTTGCCCTTTTCCAGCCTCAAAGAAAAAGCAATTATAGACAAAACGGTTGCTATAAAAATAATAGCAGAGCTAACTAATTGTAAGTAATAAGCTTTGTTTTGATAAGTAACTAAATATCGACCTAATAATAAGTTACATAACCCAATAAACAAAATATAGATATGGTTGGCACGAAACATCATCCTAGTTGTTTCATTACCAGCATAAAGAGCAGGAAACTGCGTTCGCATATAAATTCCAGAAAGTAGAAAAACAAAAATTGTAATTGTAGCTACTAATAAATGTATCTTTTTCATACAACCTGCCAAATAATAGCCAAGCCCTAAAGGGCTTGGCTATTATCAAATGCTACTACGCAGCATTCAAGGTTTAATTTTCATTTCTTAAGCCCCAGCGGGGCTTTTGACAATAGACCTGCCCTTCAGAGCTAGGCTAAAGGCTATTGTCAGATGCTACTATGTAGCATTCAAGGTTTGATTTTTTAATTTCTAGAATAAGATTAGCATTTACTTTCTTTGTCTGTTGAAGTATCACCCAAGATATCGCCTTCAGCTAGTTTTCGCTTAAATAGCTCAAAAACCATTGCAAAGCATAGGTCTGCTGCTGCTGGGTCATAACGATAACCTTCATCCCGAATAAAAGCATGTGCTGCATTAAATTCATGCCATTGAAAATGTATATTGGCATCGCTCATTGCATTATAAATTAGCATTCGACCTTCACGAGGAACATGCGGGTCTTGTCGTCCCCAAATCATCAACATTTCCCCTTTAATTTCACCCATACGGTCAATTGTATTATCGTTTTGTCCTTTAGCTAAACTACGTTTATGAATATCTGTAGCATAAAAACAAACTCCAGCTAAAACATCTGCATTCATTGCTGCACGAAAAGATAAGTGTCCTCCAATGCAAATTCCCATAACTCCAAGTTTTCCAGTACAAGCAGGATGTGTTTTAAGATAATCTAATGCGGCTCGGGCATCACTATCATAACTTGCAAGCTCTTTAGTAATTTTATGGCTATTTCCTCTTGCCGCGCCAGCATCATCATAAGCTATTACTGTTCCAGGTGTGTCTTCTAGTTCATGAAATATTTCTGGAACGGCAACAATAAAGCCATTGCCAGCAAGCCGGGCCGCTGTACGGTGTATAGGGCCAGTTACTTGAAAAATCTCAGAAAATAAAACAATTCCTGGGTAGCGTCCCGTCGCTGCTGGACGAAAAATATGTGTCCGCATTGACCCAGCTAAAGTTTCTAAATCTACAAATTCATTATCTTTAATAATCATATTTTTTCCCTGTTCAAAATAATTTATTTTACTTATTAGGCATTTCACAAGCAATTTCACAATTTAACGGCATTATTACAAGTAGTTCTGTACCTTGATTAGTATAAGCAATAGCATGAGTGCTTCCAGCTTGCGCACAGTGATAATCACCAGGCCCGAGAGCAATTTCTGTTTCTTGACTATCACCTACATGAAAATCCCCAGAAATAACATAACACTCTTCTATAGATGTATGATAATGAAGCTCGGCTTTTGCTCCAGGAAGCATTTTCATTACACTAGTAATAGTTCCAGTTTGTAAATTACTAAAAAGTGTTTTACTAAATACACCAGCAGAAATTTCTTGCCATTCGCCTTCACTAGCTCTAACAGTAATAAAAGCTTCACTATTTTTATAAGAACTCTTATTAGACGATTTTTCTATGGTAGCAAGTATTAAACTTTTTACAGATGGTGCTGGTAAAATAGGTTTAGTGTTGTACGATAAAATACCACTTAAAATTTCTAACTCTAAAAAATCTCTTTTACATTCATCACAAAAAGACAAATGTTGATTTATTTGATTAGCTTCTTCTTCTGCCAACATACTAAAAGAATGTAGTGCAATAAGTTCTTTAATTTCATCCACGCAATGCTTCATACTTTATCCTCTATTAAAGGCTTAAGTAGTTCTCTGAGTTTATCAGTACCACTTCTAATACGTGTTTTAACTGTGCCAATAGGTTGATTAGTTTCTACGGCAATTTCCCGGTGACTAAAACCTCCATAATAAGCAAGCTCAATTACTTTCCTTTGCTCATCTGGTAGTTTTTTTAGGGCATTTTGTATGGATTTTTGTCTTTCATTATCAAAAAAACTTTCTTCTGGGGAAGGCTGTTTATTAAATACTGATATTAGGGTAAAACTATCTATTAATGAGATATCTTGAGTAACTAAATTTTTCCATTTATACCGACGTATTTCGTCAACAGCACGAGAACGAGCTAGGATAAATAGCCAAGTAATAGGTTTACCTCTTTGCTGATCATAGTTTTCTGCATTATGCCAAATATAAAGATAAGTATCAGAAAGAACTTCTTCAGCTATAGTAGGATCTTTAATTAACTGATAAATAATTCCATAAATTTGCGCACTAGTTAAATCATACAAACTACTTAAAGCAGCAGCATCTTTTTTTGCTATTTTTTCTAATAAATCAGCAACTACCTTGTAGTAATTTTCTGTTTTAGCAAAATTACTAGATTCTAAGTTTTCTTTCATGGAAAATATTCAGATTATTAAAGTTATTGTTTTATTTCTACAAGTTCAACAATAAAAATTAGTGTTGCATTAGGTGGTATCACTCCTCCTGCACCACGTTCACCATAGCCTAAGTTAGAAGGAATAACCAATATAGCTTGATCTCCTATACCTAATTTAGCAATTCCTTCGTCCCAACCCTTTATTACTTGTCCTACACCTAACTTAAAAGCTATAGGTTGATTGCGATCATGTGAGCTATCAAACTTAGTACCATCCGTTAATGTGCCAGTATAGTGTACTAACACGGTTTCGCCAATAGCCGCTTTACGGGCTTCTTTATCCTTTTGTTGGGTAATTATATATGTAAGTCCACTTTCAGTAGTTACCGCATTAGAATTTAAGTTTGCAGTGGTTGTTACAGGTGTTTTAGTTTTGCTTACAGATGGTTTAGCTGATTTGCTAGGTCGAGATCTTTTTCTTTTGCTAGTTTGACCATAGCCCAAAGAAACGCATACAAACATTAACAACATAGAAAGAATAATTAATTTTTTCGCTTTTTCCATTTATTGATTATTTAACCTCTTAAATAATTGTATTTTTAATAAACTGTTTGTGTTTAGCTTAAAAATAGCCAGTTAGTTTTGATTGAACTAAAAAACTAAGCTAAACTAGCAGAAAGAGACTTAAAAATTTTAGTAAAATGTTGTAAAAAAAGATGTTACCTATTTCTACACCTACATTTAATGCTATTCTTAATGCAACTAGCTCAATTTTTATGATTGCTGGTTATATTTTTATTCGTCGTAATAACAAAACAGCACATCGCAATTGTATGATAGGCGCGATGATGTCATCTAGTTTATTTTTAATCTCCTACTTAATTTATCACGCTTTTCATGGTTCTACTAAGTTTACTGGCGTAGGACTAGTCCGAAATATCTATTTAACAATCCTACTAACACACACTACTTTAGCTGTAGTAGTCTTACCTTTAGTTATAACTACTTTTTATCGTGGCTGGAAAAGCAATTTTCAACGTCATGTTCGCATAGCTCGTTGGACTTTTCCTATTTGGCTTTATGTATCTGTTACAGGAGTAATAGTTTACTTTATGCTCTATCATCTTTACCCAGCACGTTAAAAACTATCTACTTAACTATGCCATTATCAGAAATCGTTAAAAATTTTTCCAAATGCCGACTACTAATAATTGGAGATTTAATTGCTGATGAATTTGTTTATGGAGAAATAACTGGCATATCAAGAGAAGCCCCTGTCATGATTTTGCGACATGAGAGAACAGAAACAATGCCAGGAGGCGCGGGAAATGCTGCTTCTAACGTTGCATCATTAGCTGGTCAAGCTACTGTACTAGGTGTTGTTGGTAAGGACTTATCTGGGGAGCAATTATTACTAAAACTAAATTCTAACAATGTTAATACCGAAGCTGTGCTAACATTATCTGACTATCAAACACCTACAAAAAGTAGAATTTTAGCAGGTTCTTTTCACTCAACACGTCAACAAGTAATTCGCTTAGATCGTGAACCTTCTCTACCATTAACTAAAAAAACTACTAATAAATTAACTAAAAAACTAGAAAATTATTTAGGGAAAATTGACGCTGTAATTGTTTCTGATTATAACTATGGTGTAGTAACTAAAAGTCTATTAACAGTATTAAAAAATACCTTTGTTAAACATCCAAAAATTCCAATAATAATAGATTCGCGCTTTCACTTAAAAAACTGTCTTAACTTTACAGCAGCAACACCCAATCAAGCAGAACTAGAAGCACTTGTAGATAAAAATTTATCTACAGAAACAGAATTAATTGAAGCTGGAGAAGATCTGCGTAGTAAACTAGCACTCGAAGTATTACTTCTTACTCGTGGAAGTGATGGAATGATCTTATTTCAAAAAAAACATCCTGCTATTTTAATTCCTGTAGTAGGTAGTAAAGAGCCTGTAGATGTAACTGGTGCAGGAGATACAGTTATAGCTACATTTACTTTGGCTTTGGCTAGTGGGGCCAGTTTTTTACAGGCAGCAAAAATAGCTAATCACGCTGGTGCTATTGTAGTTATGAAACGTGGAACAGCCACACTAACCATATCAGAATTATTAACCTCTATGGAAACTAACCCCCTTCACAATTAAATCTTAATTTTTAGGTGCAACTTCTTAGAAAAACCTAAATTTTTACTAACTTTCTGAAAATTCTACTTATTAATAAAAATTTTAATGAAAAAAAAATAAAATCTTGATAAACTTCGTAAAGTTTGTCAAAACTTTGATAAACCTAACCAATAAAACAATGAGTTAATATTAAACGTTAACAATTCGTTAATAATTCGTTAATTGGTTATTAATTATTAACCATAAACTAAACCTAAAAATTACAATCTTTTACAGATTTTAATCTAACAAATAGAACAAGTTTTAACTAAATTCTTTAAGCAAACTTTTAGATTCAAGGAGTTGTAAGGAGTAAATATGTATAAAACAAAAGGATTTAGTTTAGTAGAACTGTTGATAGTTGTAATTATTTTAGCAACTCTTACCACGATGACTGTTTTGTATCTAGCTCCTCAGCGTCGCCAACTCAAGGCAGATGACGCGGCGCGTGCTTTTTATAATACTGCAAGACAGGCCAGAATACTTTCTATAACCAGACGTACTTACTATGCTGTAGTAATAAACACAGCAGAAACAGAACAACCCTTAACCCTTAGTAACTCTACTTTAAGTCTTAGGTTTCCTGGTAATAGCGTTTCACTAGTGGATATGGGATCGCTTAGTTCTCAAACAGATGAGCGAATACAAAATGTCAATATTTATCCAAGAGATGTAATTATAAATCCTGTTAAAACTGATTATTTTATTCCTGATAAAACTACTAAATTCCCTCCTTTAGAACGTACTTTTACTGATGATATTTTTTCTAGCAATACTTATGTTTTTTATTTTGACCCCGCAGGCAGAGCATTAAATGCAGCAACCGAATCAGCTAACCAGCTTTATCGGACTTTTTATTTTTCTCCACAAAAAGAGTCAAATTCAAATGCACAAGGGATGAATGCTTTGACTAGAGCCATTACACTTTATGGGGCAACAGGTGGAGTAAGTTTTTGGCGTTATGAACAAAATCAATGGAAAAATAACCGCCAATAATTTTAGGAGTAATTATGAAAAAACACAAAGAACAAGGTTTTTCATTAGTTGAAATAGTAATTGCAATAATAATTATGGCTATAGGCTTAGTAGCATTAGCAGGCATTTTGGTAGTAGGCATAACGCTACCACAAAAAGCCAAACAACAAGAAATTGCCAAACAACTAGCTAATGAAATAATGGAAAGCATTATCTTTGCCAAAGAAGCAGCCCCAACAGGCTTTGCTACTTTTAACGCTCTAAGTTATGGGGGTGATGCCCCTGAAGGACGTTTTGTTTCTCCTACAGCTAATCCAAATACAACTAAAATGCTTACGGCTGGCCCTGATGGTGTTTATGGAACTTGCGATGATGGTAGATCAGAATCAGAAGGCTTTGTTAATTGTGCTGGTTCTGGCTCAGGTAGCCTAGGAGTAAACTTACGTGAATTTACTTTAGATCCTGGCCCAGATGGTAGGTATGATACAGTTAGTAATAATAAAAAGGTGCAAATGCTTAATTATTCAAGAGAAATAATTATCCGAAATTTAACACCAGCACCAGTTGCAGTCAAAGAAGTAGAAGTTAAAGTTAGCTACCAAACACCTATAGGAACGTCTGAAACTATTACGCTAATTTGTAGGCTAACTAATTTTAAGACCTTATAAATAGCGGAGGTAAGCAAAATGAGTAAAACTAAAGAATCTGGTTTTTCCTTAGTAGAATTATTAGTCGCTACAGCTTTATTACTTGTAATACTAGGGCCTTTGCTTTCCTTTATGAGATCTGCACAACTACTACGCTCTACTTCTTATAAATTGACAGATGTTGAACAAAATGCCCGTGCAGCTTTAGTTTTAATTGGACGCGACTTACAAAACGCTGGTTATAATTTTACTCCTGCAATAGATACTTCAGGTTCAAACCTTTTAACTCCTTTACTTGGAACAGGTACACAAGCTGTTAGTAATCTTTACCCTATAATTCCTGGAAATAACATAAACCTAGTAGAAACTTTTAGCTCTACTGGTGCAACAGTAACAAATGCTACTGACCAAATCACTATGGTTTATACAAACCAAATTTTTAATAATGGTTTGCCATTAACAGGAACTGTAAATTCAACAGGAAGTCAATTTACTCTAATACCAGGTCTTTCCTTAACAGGACAGGCTACACTTTATGACGGAAACTTTTGTGTTCTAAATGCAGGACAAGAAAGTGCCGTAGGCATAGTCACTAGCACAACTCTCCCAAATAAAATTAATTTTCAATCTGGTGGAGCAGATACTTACAACATCAACCGACCTGGTACAGGCCCTTTATCAAAACTTGACCCTCAACAAGTTAACCGACTTATCACTTTATACACTTTTTACTTTGTCACCTATTTTGTTGATAGAAATGGTAATTTAGTTCGTCGAGAACGTTTTGCACCACCTCATACTGCTAGCACTTCTCCTAACAATATGACTCCCGCCTCCGTTACAGCAAACACACAAGACTATGATTGTGGGCCAGGTAATAAATGTTATCGTGATAATATTATTGCTACAGGAATAGAAGATTTACAATTTACTTATTTTTATCAGAAAGAAAAAATCCCAATACAAGAGTGCCTCTTACTACTGCTCCTGTTGATGATCCTGGTTTTATGGAGCTAGTATCAATCAAGGAATTCAAGGTACTGATTATCGATTATTAGATATTCGCCGCGTAAATGTCTCTATAAAAGCTCGCGCACAAGAAAGAGATACAAAAGTTAGAGATCCCTATAACAGTAATAATGGATACCTTTATCGTTTTTCTTTAGAAGGTACTTTTAATACTAGAAACTTTTACGGAAATAGTTACAAGCCTAAGCCACTTGGATAAATTAATTGAAGGCTAGGAGGATATATGAGAAAACAAAGAAATTTGCTAAGAAAAATCTTTAAGAAATTAAGAAAAAGTCAAGAAAAAGGCTCTGCTCTTATAATTGTCACATTAGTTTTAGCACTACTTACTATTTATGTTAGCGCATCTCTAATGAATGCTACTTCTGATGCAATTTCATCAAGTTTTGAAGTAGGAAAAAAGAGAGCCTTCTTTTCAGCTTATTCAAAATTAGAACAAATGACAGGTGATTTTAGTAACCTATTTTTAACATCACTCTCTCCAACCTATGATTCAATGTGTCGGGTCATTATCAACCAACCAACTAATGTTAATGGTTATGACTTAAAATTACCTAAAGTTAATTGTCCTCCTAATAGCCCTTGCTCTAACATGTACTCTGGTAAGTTTATGGCTGGAACAAACCTTTTTGATTTAGGTTGGGAAGGTGATCCACTTCCACCAGGAGGTTTTTGCTTGGTAGATGTTTGTAATCCAAGTGCAGTACCTGTATGTAATTATCCTTTAAGACCTACTAATTTAGTTACAATTCCACGTGGCGATTATGCTGGACTACAAGGCTTTGCACGCCGTTTTCGTATGGTTGCTACAGCTAGAGCATCAAGTTCTGCTGGTACAGATGTTCAAGTTACCCGTGATTTTAATAACTATTTGATTCCTACTTTCCAATTTGGAATTTTTAGCGATTCTGACTTTGAGCTTTATATTCCTCCACCTTGGAATTTTGGTGGTTGGGTACATACTAATGGTAATTTTTATGCTACAGGTGGAGCAACAAGTGGCGACAAGAAATACATTTCCGTCAATATGCTTTTAATACAAGTGGTCAAATGATACCAATCGCTGCAAGAATTACTATTGCTAAACATTTAATAATTGGTAGAGAAAAAAGCGGTTTTCAAAACTCTGGTACGAATTTTATTAAAGTATTTACTGATGGAACAAACTCTGTAAATGTAGATAGTAGTCAAGGAACTTCTACAGGTGGAGCAAAAAATCCCCCTAATGATCAAGATTGTGGTGAACTTCCTTCTTCTGAAGATACTCCTGATGCTGTTTGTACTGGTAACACTAACTTTCCTTCCGCTATAAAAGTTGGTGTCCGACCTTTGAAATTGCCTATCCAAAATTTATTGGGCCTTAATGCTATTGAAATTATTAAACGTGGATTGCCTAGTGACTTTGCTCCAGCAATTGCTTCTCCACTAGTTGCAGCACGTTATTACTATAAACCTGGTATTCGTGTTACTTTAGCTAACTATCAAAATCAACTCCCTAGAACTGTACTAGCAGGCGACAATCCAGCACAAGGAAATGGTGATTTTGGAGGTATCCAATTAGATGGCCCAGATCCCTGGTTAGCTCAAAATGTCGGTACAGGTACAAGTAAATTAATTGCTGTTGGCCCAAATCCTGCTAACCCACTTTGGTATTACATGAATGAAGAAACTTCTGGTATAACTAATGATAAATGGCCTATTCCACGAGGTTATCAACCAAAAGTAAAAGTCCTACTTCTGGAAACCCTCGTCCAACAGGCGCGCGTGTTAACGGCGCACGTATTCATGGATGGATTAAAGTAGAATTAGTTAGAGCCAATGGTCAAACATTAGATATAACAGAAGAAATTCTTAATCTAGGAACGACAGTTCCTTTCCAAGCAAAACCAGTGGTACTGGAGTTAGCTTTTACTACCCACGTTCAACTGTAGGTTTTCCAATAGCTTTACCTATAGATGTTAATACCTCAAACGGGCCATATTTAGATGAGAATTCTATCCTTCACCTTCAACGTATGGCTGTTCCTTATAGACGTGAAGTTGAAGATGACCAAAATATAGATAATACTGGAGATGATCAACTACCTGACTTAGATGATGGTGGTGAATTTAACTCAACCTTAGATGAAGTTAGTCCAACTCTTAACTTTGACTATTACTCTAGCATGGCAATGCAATCCTATAATAATAGTAGTATTAAGATGTTTGGTATTAGAGATGATGAGGATACTAGACCTTGTAGCAGTTGTGCTACCGGATATCTTCGTAAACGCTTTACAACAAGATTTGCTTCTACAGCTTCTAGCGATACTACTTCAGGAAATACTAATCCTGCTCCTTATGCTGAACCTCAGCCAGATCCAGGTGGTTACTACTTAGATATAACTAGAGCAGCTATTCCTTCAATGAATCCTACACGAACAGAAATTGATTTTACTGGTACAGCACAAACTACTAGACAAGGAAATGAAGCAAATAATGTTTATAACCCTATAAAGACAGGTTCTACAACTGCTTATGTTAATTGGCAAAATAACACTACAAAATTTGCTTTAAGTGAAAATGTTAATTTACCAAAAACCAAAACAGAAAAAGTGGTTGATGTCACTATTCCAACCTTTAGAGGTGAAAATACTTGGGTTCTAAGAAATAATACCACAGATATTTCTTTAGTACCTTTTCCAATTAATATTTATGATTCTCGTGAAGGTTTACCACATCAAGCTGATACAGGTACTAGTTCTACTAACAAAAGAAAACCTGTTCCGGGCCTAGAACAAGATTCCGTTAATAAACCTGGTGTTATGAACTTAGTAGAAATAGATGCTGGTAACTTAGGACGTTTATTTAGGGGTGATTTTGACAGCTTATTTTCACAAATGGGAAATCCCCCTTACAGAACTGCTACTGGTGTGCCTTTAAGAGCAGCAAATCTTGCTAATGATTTAATTCATGAAAATATAAATGTTAATCAAGATAATGGTTGGGTAGTTTATATTTCTGACCGTCGTGGTGATGAGCCTGTAGTTTCTACCAACATCAATTTGAAAAAGCCTCTCTCCCAACACCCAAATATACCTGACTTTAATAATTTGCAAAGTGTTATTGGTGATGGTTCATATGGTCGTGAAAATGTAATTTGGAGTGCAGGAGGTAATGTTACAACTGGTAAGGCGGTTGGTTTAGCACCTAAAATAGATGGTGCTGTTAAATATGGTTGTGAAACAAATGTTGCAACAGGAACTAAATCTGATAACCAAGACACTGGTAAATCCCCTCAAGATGGCAATAACGATTGTTGGATTTTCAATGAAGATGAAGATGAAAGTGGAGTAGCCAAAAACGCCTATAATGAAACCTCGCCTTATAGTGCAATGTGCAATGAAGATCAATCTATTGGAGATTTAGTTGTTTATAGTCCTAGTATAAATGGTGGAAATAGAAGAGGTAATTTAGTAGCAATGACTCAAGTTCCTACAATTACAAAAATATCTTGGAGTTATAAACCCCCTGTTGCTTATCGAGATAATGCTAATGATCGAAAAGTTGAACTATTTCGCCGTGGAGTAAGATTAGTTAATGCTAGCAATTTATTTCCTACAGGCCCACGTCCTAATCCAACTTGTACTAGTGCTATGTTGGGAGTTTCTTTTGCTACAGAAAATCCAATCTATATTTTTGGTAACTTTAATGCTCCAGCAGGACAAAATGCAGGTGATGTTGGTGATATATATCCAGGTCTTAACAATAACCCTGAATCACCTACACGCCTTACTAGATACAATGGACAAAGCTTTACTAATTGTGGTCAATACTGCCATGTTCCTTCTTCAATTGTATCTGATGCTATGACATTATTATCCGCCCATTAGTTGGCACTGGGACTGTTACTAGTGATAGATGGAGTGGAACTAATGGCAGAAATGGTTGGTTAGATGCTCGTTCTTTTGTTAGCCCTTATCAATCTGTTCAAGTTAGAACAGCTAGAAATACTGTATATAGATTTGCTTTGATCACTGGTTTTAGTCCTAGTTGGTATCCTGGTTTTTGGGGTAATTCCAATTGGAATCAAGGCCCAGAATCAGAGCATGGTTCTGGTGCATTAAATAACTTCCCAAGATTTTTAGAAGATTGGGGAGGTACAAATGCTACTTATGGAGGTTCTCTGATCAGAGCATTTAAGAGCCAACAAGGTAATGGAGCTTTTAAGCGTGTCTCTAGTGCAAGCACAAACTGCGGTTGATTATGTTTACGTACCTCCTACCCGTGATTGGGTATTTGATTTAGATTTTACTCGTCCTTGTACTCTGCCACCTGCAACACCATTCTTGCAGTTAGTTGACTTTAAGGGCTTCCAAGAAAGCTCCGTACAACAAAGAGATTAACCTTTATTAATAAAATCACTCAATGGGATCAGATCCATTGAGTGATTTTATTTAAGGATATGGAAGTGATTTATGATAGATATTAATCCTCAATTTGATGAAATAGAACTCGAACCCCTAGAAGATTCTTTATCGCCTGAAGGCATTTCTTCTATTGCTGAAGAACAAATTGGAAATACCAATGAAATTTTAGCTGAAATGTGTTTTTTAGAAGCAGAAGATTTATTATCTCGTGGAGATCGTAGCGGAGCAATTAGTAGTTATCAACAAGCTTATAAGTATGCCCCAAAAAAAATTAATTATTGCTTAAAATTAGTAGATTTATTGGCTGAAGAAATTAATACCTACAAAGAAGCAGAACAAATATTAAACAAAACACTAGAAATATTCCCAAATAATTTAGAATTAAATGTTAGATTAAATGACTTAAAAAATAAATTTTTCAAAAGTAAATCTGGTATGACTAAAGATTTACAAAATGCCTTAAATTCATCTGAAATAACTACACAAAAAGTTATGAAAGAAGATATTAAAGCTGCTGCCACTGCTATGGGAGTTGATTTAGAAAAGGCTGCTGGTCAGATTGCAATTACTCAAGACGCTGCAAGCATACTAAAAGAAATAGATGAACTTGAATCTAAATCTAATGTTACTGCTTCATTATCTAAAAAGAAATTATCAAAGGATACAAAACCTTTAGAACCATTAAAACCTGCTATTAAAGAAGAAAAAGCATATATAGCAAATGACCCCAATGCTATATTAAAAGAGATAGATGAACTTGAGGCTAAAACATCTGCTATTACTAGCCAGTTATCTAAAAAGAAATCTACGAAAAATTTAACAGAAATTACAACAAATAATAAGCCAAATACTAGTGACAACCCTAACGATATATTAAAAGAAATTAATGATTTAGAGACTAAATCATTAACTACAACACTAAAAACAAACAATACTAGAAAATTAACAGAGACTGCATCATTAGAAAACAACACAACCAATTTAGATAAAACTAAAAAATTAGATAGAACTAAATTTGGAAACACTAAATATATTTCTAGTGAAACTACTAAGCCAAAGTTTATTTCTAGAACTAAAAGTTTAACAATATTATTTATCTTTTTAATTACTTTTGCTGCTTTTGGATACCAACTAACTATAAGACCCACAGTATCCTTAATTGGGCCAAAAGAAAATGTAACTTTAACAGCAAAAGACATTAAATTTGAGTGGCTTTGCGACAAAAAAGTAGCTCAATTTGTTTTAGAAGTATATGAAGAAGATAAGTTTATTATAAAAGAATTTACTAAAGAAACCTCTTATAGCCTTAAAGCTGAGCAACTTGCCTTACTTCAACCAGATCATAAATATAGATGGAGAGTGATTTTACCTGTAGGTTTTACTGGAGATTATACTCTTGCCTCTGAGATGAAAACTTTTCAAATTTCAGAACCATTTACTACAATTAAAACTGATCAAACACAACAAACAGATCGACCTACTAAAAAAGAAATAAAACCTGAAGTTCAAATACCAACATTTATTGATCGCAAAGATAAATATGAAGGTGGAGAGTTATAATTTAACTAAATAAACATCATAAGCAAGAACCTTGGGACAGTTAATTTACTTAAAAACTAGTATATATTACTAGTTCTATTTTCTTCTTCTACTTCTAAATAATAGTTGGCAATAGTTTTAGGAAAAAATATCTTAACAATTAATCTTATCTGGGAACCTTTTCCATTTTTTGGCGTGTTAGCAAACGAAGTAACAATAATCAATAACTAATTAGGATTTGTTAATGAGCGCACTGAGCTATAGCGCAGAGCTAGACTTAACTCATACGGTTTCTTCAGCAACTGATCATGAACTAGTGCTTGCTGTTGGGCAGGGAGATGAGGCTGCTTTTCAAGAAATTGTGCAACGCTATCGCAGTCAAATTATTAATTTTATCTACCGTATGATAAATGATTATGACCGTGCTATAGATCTTTCTCAAGAAACATTTTTACGTATTTATACTAGTGCCAATCGTTATCAAGCAACTTATAGTTTTTCAACTTATATTTATCGTATTGCTTCTAATTTGGCTATAAGCGAATTAAGGCAACGTAAACGCCGACGTTGGATCTCATTTTTTTCCCCTTTCGTGGTAAAGATGATGAACAAGAACAAGAAATGGATTTTCCTGCACAAGCACCACTGCAAGACGAAGTGATGATTGACACAGAAAGACGCAAAGCCGTTACAACTGCAATTCAATCCTTACCAGAAAAATACCGATTAACATTAGTCATGCGAGATGTTGAAGGCTTGAGTTATGAACAAATTGTTGATATTACTGGTCTATCAGAAGGTACAGTAAAATCACGTATTAATCGCGCTCGTAATTTACTAAAAGATAAATTACAAAAATATGTCTAAGTTTTAGGGAACAAACTATGATTTCAAATAAAGAACTTCCTTTAACACTAACTGAGTGCCGTATGGTACGGGAAACTTTAGAAAGTGCTGACTTTGATGTTGTAATACCAATTGCTATCATAAGCCATTGTAAAAAATGCTTGACTTGCCAAAGCTATTCTCATCAACTATCTAATCTACGTAAGCTCTTACGTAGTCAAATGCAAGTTCAAACTCCTATAAACTTTGATATTAAATTAAGACAAAAAATAGCTGCTCATAAGCATGCTAGCTTAAATGTTCCTTGGTGGAAGTGGATGTCACAACCCGCTTTAGCGGCTACAGCAACAGCATTAACAATAGTTGGTATTTTAATAGGAGCAGATTATTTTTATTTTATGCCTGGGCTAAACCTAGTGAAGCAACTATTTCAACTCCTATAGCTTTTTCAACCCCAGTTGCAAAAAAAGAGTTCAATAACCTACTAAATAATGATGAGATTTTAACCAGTAAAAACTCAGATACTCCTAAAATAGCTGTACCAATATCACCAACAAATAAAATTAATAATTATAATGTGCTAGCAACACAACGAATTTTAGCCAATAAACGATTAGTCAAATCCAATGGTCGTACTTACTTAATACAGCCTCGAAATAGGCCAGAAAAAATTAATATAGAAATACACTACGGTGACAATTCTTCTAGCACTTTACCTGTTTCAGCAATAATTTATGGAGCAAAACCTGTAGTAACTATTGATAACCCAGATACTAGCGAAATTAGAAGTTCTGGAATTATTCCAGAATCAAAAATTTTCTAAATTGGTTGGTAAAAGTAACTATGTTCAAACTAAGTAAGTATTTTTCTAGAATATCTATTTCTGCAATATTAATTGCTTGTTTAATACCTAATGTATTTGCTCAAGCAGCAAATACTAATCAATCCCAACCCACTACAAATCAACTACAAGTAATTAAGGATCAGCCTTGGTTAGTTACAATTGTTCATGAAATAAATTTGTCAGAAATACGAAGTTCTTTATTAAAGCGAGGTATAAAAACTAAGCTTCCTAGTGAAAAACTAACAAAGTTTCAACCCACTAATGTTACAACAGGCATTGTAGTTGACCAAAAAGGCCATATTTTAACTAAATTAGTAAATCTAATCCCTGAAGCAGGAGAACAAGCTATTGGTACTATTAATGTTGTTTTACCTTCAGGAGAACAAAAGCAGGCTCGTTTTGTTGGTTTAGATGGGCCTAGTGGTTTTTGTTTATTGGCAGTTGATAACCTTAACATTAAACCTGTACCTTTGGCTAATAATATTAGTTTAGTTTCTAATGACTTAGTAACACTCTTAAATGTTGAATTTGAAGAAGATAAATCTAATAACATACCTCAATTTAATCGAAGTATTTTGGCACAAAACGCTAAAATACTTCAATTCCCTAACCAGGAATTTTTTAGCATTGATTTTAGTAATAATGTTGCTGGTGCTACATCTTTAAGTTTTGGGGTAGTAATAAATAATAATAAAGAAGTTGTAGGAATACCTAATAGTTTAGAAAATAATGTAGTAGAAGTTTTTAGTGCTATACAAGCACGCCGAATAGCAAAAAGAATTATTGATCGTCAAGGAAATATACCTCGCGGATGGTTGGGCGTTAATGGGTTTGATTGCAATAAATTACCTATAGATCAATTAAAAGAATTGGGAATATTAGATAATCCTAAAGGATTTTACGTCCGTAATATAATTCCTAATAGCCCTGCATCAATTTCTGGCCTACAAGAAAATGATGTAATAATTAATCTTAATGGTAGGGCAGTAGAATCTGATTCTCAGCTATATTCTTTTATTGCTCTACAACCTGCTGGAGAAACTATTACATTTGATGTTTTACGTAATAAAAAGCTAGAAAATATAAAAGTAATCTTAGGTGAGCGAGGTTATAAGTCTCCTTTTGTAGAAGATAGTATTGGCAAGCAGGCTTATATGTATTCGATACAACAGGACTTAAAATCTATTGATACTGCGTTACAAAACTTCCAATCTGCTTACTCAAAAGCAAACGAAGCTTCCTTAGCAAATAACAAAAACGAAACTTCTTTAGCAAATAATTTAGAAGCTCAAAAAAATCTATCCAGTCAAATTTCTTTACTAAAATCTGAACGTCTTAAATTAATGAAGCAATTAAAGAGGTTTAATTATAATTTAGAACAAAATCTTCCAGAAAAATTTTTAGGTGTTAAGCTCTCTGATTTACCAGAACCTCCAAAGAATCCAGATCCTACAAAAGCACAGAAATTTCCTCATGGAGTTTTGGTAGTGTCTATTTTACCTAATTCATTGGCAGAGCGTAGTGGTATTAAAGTAGGGGATGTATTAGTACAAATGTCAAGTTACTTGATAGACAATAAAGAAAACTTTAGCAATATGTTACTTTCTATTCGAGAAGCGGCAGCAATTACTGAATGTGAGATTGTTGTCACCCGTAACAATGAAGAAGTTACTCTAAAACTTGATTTGGCCCCTCGTTTACCTAAAGAAAAAAACATGCCTAAGCAAAGAATTTTAACTGAAGAAGAAAGACAAAAATTAAAATAGCCCACAGCTTGGGCTATTTTAATTTTCTTTTTAGATTAATATGAGTCTTGATTTAATCTTTATCTTTTAGCATTTCATCTCTTGTACGTCGCCATTTCCAATACATCATCCCTATAGAAAGTAATGCAAAAATTATTTCAACTAGTAATCCAACACTAATAGTTGAAAGTGCCTTTTCACTTTTTTCTATTAATAAAACAGAAAATACCATTGGATTAAAAAGTCCTGGAACGCTTTCTGGGCCTAAAACCCCTGTAGCAATTGCAGCAATAACCATTAACATTATCCAAAGCACTAAGCCAGCACGATTAGCTACACGAAACCTGTACATAGCACAAAACTGTATAAAACTAGCCATTGATAGCATTGTAACTATAAAAGCAATCATCATTGCAATTAGTGAACTAAAAGGTAGTAGCAAGTTTTCTCTGCCTGGTAATCCTACATACATACTTCCCCATAAAGCAATAGATCCAGCTAAAACAATAGCTATCGAAATTGGGAAATTAATAATTGAATTTTTAATTTCTGACCGTTTAAGCAAAGAAATAGCATCTAAACTACCACTCCACCATTCACGAAGTTGATTACGAGAAATTACAGAAATACCAGCTAAAGCAGCTAAGAAAATCCAATTTATAAATAGATAAGCTACAAATAAAGCGCCTATATTTCTTTTAAAGTATTCTTGAGAAACATCTGCATATCCTTCTGAACTAATTGTTCCACCCCAAAACCAACCAACTAGAATAACTTCTAAAGCAATAAAGAAATACCAAACTGTGCGAGGAGATAATCTAATTAATTGTAAATCCTTAAATGCTCTTACTGCTCCAATATAGGCCCAAACCCCGATAAATGAGACCACCATAACAGCAAAAGTCAAAGCTAAAATAGGTTGTCCAAAAAAATAAGTGTTGCCTTGCTGCATTTCCCAATTATGTCGCCAAAAGATATTAAAAAATATCATCATAAAAAATACAGCTAACCCACCTATACTATAGCTTAGACCTGCTAAATTACGTCCTGCCGCCTCTTGAGCATTAACAATCGAGCTAGAAATAAATAAACTTACTGCTTGCCAAGACAAAGCACCTACAAGTAAAACCAAATAAATTCCTACTAAGCTATCTATAGGAATTCTTGCTACAAGCCCCCCTAAAATAGCAAAAGGCATTATTAGTGCAGCTAAAACATAGTAAACAATAGTTGAGCCAAACATTTTGCCAAGTAAAACTTCATGAGAAGAAAGCAAGGTCATTTGTTGAAAAACTAATGTATTACGTAAACGTTCTTGGACAACTGAACCCCCTACCACACTAGGGGCCATTGCAGTTAAAAGAATAATTTGAGCAAAAAATAGTAAATTAAAACTAGCTATACCAAATTCTGCCCATCTGTCATAACCCACAGGCGAATATTCTGTTTTTGCAGTAGCAGTCCAAATCAGTAGTTCACTGATAATAATTAACCCTAGAGTTAAACCTGAAGTAAACATCAAGCGTCTAGGGGTTAGTTGAACCCGTACATTACGCAAAAATTCTGCATTATTAAACATAATCACCTCTCTAAAAATAGGCGGGTGCCTCTAAATAATTAAGAAGTTTGATGACTACTAACAGCCATAAATACATCTTCAACTGTTAATTGTTTCTCATAAAAAGATACTATCCCTGGATGGCTTAATACTACATCCCTATGTAGTTGTGCCAGGTCTGAACGTGTACCCAAAAAAGTAAAGCTTAATTTATAATTTGATAAAGTAAGTTTTTGTACTACAGGTAATTCTCTTAGTCTAGCAGCTAGTCTATCAAATTCTGCTAAATCTTCTATTATTTCTATAATTACATTAATACCTGTTGCTAGTGTTTCTACTATATCATTAATTCTTCCAGATCTAACTAGTCGCCCTTGTTCCATAATTGCAACAGAAGTGCAAAAGTCGGCTAACTCGCTTAAAATATGAGAGCTAACAATAATAGTTTGCCCCATTGAACCAAGCATTTTAATTAACTCGCAAAGTTCGCGTCTTGCTAGAGGATCTAGTCCAGAAGCAGGCTCATCAAAAAGTAAAACTTTAGGATGAGATAAGAGAGTTTTTGCAACTAAAACACGTTGTCTCATTCCTCGTGATAGAGTTCCAACTAAAGCATTTCGTTTAGAGACAAGTCGGGTTACATCCAAAACTTTTTCAATACGCCTAGGAATTGATAGATGCTCAACGTTTTGGGCATTAGCAAAATAGTCTAAGAATTGCCAAACAGTTAGTTCATCATAAAGGCCAAAATTATCTGGTAAATAGCCTACAAAGGAATGAAGTTTTTTTGGTTCTGCTCCTACTTCTTCTCCAGCAATTTCAATACGTCCACTAGTAGGAAGTAAAAGCCCTGCAAGCATTTTTAAGAGAGTGGTTTTGCCTGCTCCATTTGGGCCGATTAGTCCGCAAATTTCACTATGGCCTATAAAAAGATCTACATTTTTTACTGCTGAAATTGTCTCATAATACTTTGTCAAGCCAAAAGTAGCTATCATAAATTTCTACCCTTTCCTGGTTAATAATACTATGAAAGTTTGTTTAACCCCAAATAATAAAAATATTTAAAAAATAAAAATGCCACTGTTTTTAGCAGTGGCATAAACTATTGGCCCTATTTTTGTTACACGTTGGAGAGGAGGTTTAAGCTATTGGATTTACCCTTGGCTTAAACTTAAAAAAACTTAATTAAACTTAATTAAATACTCTGTAAACAAAGTTTTCTGAGGTTTTATTTCTTAAAGCCCCAACGGGGCGACATATTTGTAGTACAGGGTTTTAACCCTACGTATAGTAGTATAGTATTTATAGAGTCACGTAGTGACGACATAATTAAAATATTGTGTTAATTAGGTTTATTATGTCGCCGCTACGCGACTCTAATTATGTATAATCACTAAGCTTAGGTTTTACGACCTAGGCTACAATTATTTCGTCCCTTCAGGACTCAAGAAATTCAAAAAATATTAACTTACTTAAGTTACGCTGTATTAAACGCTAGCAGTCTTTTCTACATTGGTATTTTCTACTGCTACTACTTCAGCAACTTCTGTTACTTTTTCTTCTGCAATTTCGGTTTTGTTGGTTTTTGTAGCTTTGCGGCTTGTGCTGCTAGTACGTTGACGAGATAACTCTTTTGAAAGCTCATTTAGACGACGATTAAGTTGATGAATTTCATTACGTGTTGGAAGATCTAGAGAAGAAATAACTTCTTCAATTTTTTCTTCAATATTTTCATTAGTTTCTATGGTTGGTTTTGGTGTAGTAAAAAATTCTTTTACTCTATTTCTTTGAGCTTCTTCAAAACTTTTTAGTGATTTTGTAGTGTCAGCTTCTAGCTTTTCACCTTTATTAATTGTAGTGGTGATAAATTTATCTACATTCTTTCTTAAATCACCTTTTAAAGATTCAAACTTAAAATTTTGTAAGGTTTGTAGGTTTTCACGACCACTTAAAAGATAAGAACCTAATCCTAAACTAAAATAAATACTCTTAGTAGCAACATCTTTAAATAATTCAATAGGAGCTTGGGCTGTGTTAATAAAGCTAAAGCTATTATTAGTTTTAGCAGTCTTAGTTGTGTTTGGTTGAACTTTTTTAGTGGCTTTACTAGTTTTGGTAGTTTTAGTGGTTTTTTCTGTAGTTTTTGACATATGCTTATCTCCTTATATTGCTATTTATTAAAGTTAATCTTGTTTAATATTTTTTTGAGAATTTTTAGTTTTTTTAGTAACTTTTTTATCAACTTTCTTATGACTTTCTTTTATTAATTCTTCTATTTCATCTAAACGTTGATTAAGTTGGCTAATTTCTGCCCTAGTTGGCAAATTCATCTTAGTAATTAAAAAATGTACACTTTCTTCTATCATTCTTTGAAATACAAACTTAAAGTCTTCTGCACTACTTGCTTCTTCTTGGCCTGTAACACGCTTCCAACCTTGCTGAACTTGTTGTATTTGTTGTTGTAATTGTTGTTCTACACCCTTTACTGTCCGAACGCTTGCTTCAATACCTTGTTTTACATAATCAACTACAGCGTCCGATTGCTTTTGCAATACTTCTCTTAGCATTGAAGCATTTATATGACCATTTTGTTTAGTATCAGATATTACTTCTGATAAAACTTTAGACAAAGTTACACTAGTAATATCTTCACCTGTTAGATTATCAATTATCTTAACTTCTTTACCTGATTTAACTAATTCTGCTAACTCTTCTAGCTTTATATAACGCTTGGCAGTGCAATCATATAACTTACGGTTAGCATATCGCTTGATTACATGTGCCATTTGTTTATCTCCTTGATAAATAAAATATAACGCGCTGCGTCAAATGTGTCAACAAAAAATAACGCATTGCGTCAAAATATTTCCAGGCTTGCAATAATGATTTGAACATTGCTTAAAATTGCTTTAACTTTTGACTGTCATTTAGGTAAAAACTTAGAACAAGAAACTTTCAACTTATTGGTAATACTATGTTTAATGAAATCAACCAACAACCTTTAATAAAAGCATATCGCTCTAAAGCAAAATCTTGGCTTAAACAAAGTTATCAAGAGTGGCAAGCAGCAGTAGAAGAATTTAACCAATTAAGGTCGCGTCATGGAGAATTAGCCGAATTAATTGCAGCAGAAGCCTTTTGCCAAGGTCAAGCAGCACGTAAACAAGAATTCTATGAACAAGCCTTAGACCACTATAAAAGAGCCGCTGAACTTTTACCTAACTGGCCGTTAGTTCCTGAAGCACTAGGAGATGTATACAGGTATTTAGGTAGACGTACTGAAGCGGAAAATCATCTTAATCAAGCATTAAAGCTAGATGGAACACTTTTGCAAGCCCGTCTTACCTATGCGGCAATGCTTTGTGAAAGAAATAATTATAAAGCCGCAGAAGACGTTCTAAAACTAGGCTTAAAATTTAATAGCAGTGAAGTAGCATTTCATTGTTTTCTAGGTCATATTGCTTTATCAGACCGCCGTTTAAGTAGTGCTGAGCGTCGTTATCAACGTGCAATAACATTAGAAGATGATTATTCAGAAGCCTATGGGGGACTTAGTTCTGTACGAATAATGGAAAAACGCTATGAAGAGGCTTTAGATTATATTCGTCTTGCCTTAACTTATGATCAAAAAAACTCTATAGCTTTAATTAATAGAGGTATTATCAGACATATAAATAAGCAACATTCAGAAGGTGAGGCTGATTTTGATCGTGTTGTTCGCACTAGCCCAAGAATGGCTCATAATTATTTCCGAATTGCCAATTTTTATTGGCAATATGAGCATAATTTAACACTAACAGAACGTAATCTCGGCCTAGCTATTAACTGTGAATCTTACCGTAGCGATTACCACACAGCTTTAGCCCTACTTTATTTAGAGCAAAATAGTTTGATGGATGCTGAAAGGTATTTTCGTCAGGCAATAATACTAAATGCAGATGATATATTAGCCTTACATGGACTAGGAATATTAGCTGTACTTGCAACAGATAACCAAGCAGCTAGTAAATACCTTTCTCATGCTACTACATTACTTTTTACTAGTAGACGTTACCTGGTCGCAAAACTAGCAACTCAACTGCACCCCAAACTTAAAGAAGGTTTAGGAGAAATTTAAAGTTTTTAGAAATATTGTGTAATAGTTCGATTTAATGCTTTTAGCGCGGCTTTTGCTGCTACTTCAGCAGTAAATCGACCAAATAAAGAAATTCCTGGTAAAAGCTTAGTATCATTTTCTGCTTCTACTCGAATAACTACCAAGAATATAATACTAGCTATTTCTGCTAGAAAAATTTGCCGACAATGAACAAGTTTTAAGGTGACAGGCTTAGTCAAAGCTTTATTAATAGCTTGAAGTGTAGCTTCAACAATTCCTGCAAGTAAATCATCTTCATCTTCGCTAACAATGGCTTCTCCAACATAAATTTCTTCACGAGCAGACAGCCAAATTAAAATATGTTGTTTTCCATCGCTTTTAGGCGTTAGAGTAATCTTTTTTAGTATCAGACGTAAGGGTTGGGACATAAATTCAATTTTAAAAGACTAAAAATAATAAAATGTTTAATTTAACTTTTGTAAGGTTTATTGATAATAGACAAATTCTTTAAGGTTTGTCTATTAAATATTACTTACATTCGTATTTGTCAACATAAACAATGTAATTACTATAAGAACCTTTTGTATCTTTTTTACCACCCATAGAAAAGTGTTTTAGCTTTCCAAACAAAGTAATTTCCTCATTTGGGCAATCTATGTTTTCTTGAGAAACGACTATTAGTTGCCCAAAGTCTGTATCTAAATAACTTTGTAACTCTTTTTTACCATCTTTTGCTAATACAGCAGGTACAGTTACAATTGGGTGTTGTGCGACAAATTTTGTTTTTTTACCTGATATTTTTATTTTTTTATCTACATGTTCTTTAAGATTAGTGCTTTTGTTTACTGCAAAATACTCGTCTTGTGCCATAGAAACTCCAATAATCAAAAAAAAGTTAATAAAACCCAGTAAAAATAAATGTTTTGCTGACATAGCTTTTTACCTCACACCAGATTATCATTGCAAAAGATTATAAACAATTAAAAAATTTCTTCTAAAACAAAATATTAATTTTATGAAATTAGAAATTAAAATATCGTCTATTGGTCAAGTTTTAGAAAACGAGACATTTTTAACTGAAGCCCTATTCTTTCCAGAAGTGCTTGCCTATCATACAAATTTAGAAAAAGCTGAAACAAATTTAGTTGCTAGCTTAAAATATATTCTGCCCAAACTGCCTTTAATAGACATCCATCGCCGTCAACTTAGTAGTTCAGCCCTAGTCAAAAAAGTTTCTTTAACTTTATCGCCAAATAAAGAAGTTTTTGAATGGCAAGAACCCTTAGAGCTTACTTTTCATACAGTTGAATGGCAACATAGCGAAACCCTAGACATAGTTTATGTTCCAGCTTTAGAAATTGAAATTATTAATAAACAAAAAGATAGAGATAAATTAGCAGAAAAAGTTTTAGCAGAAATTAAAGCTGAATTGCTTAGACGTAAAGCAGTAAACTCACTCAAACAGCTAACTTGGCTTCAACGTATTGAACAGCTTGAACTAAAGGAAATATCTCTTTCTACAGATATTCGTAGCCCAAAACAAATTGCTCTTCAAATAGAAAAAAATGAACTTGATAAACCATCAATATTAAAAGAGATAGGAACTTCTCTTAATAATCAGCCATTGCCAATAGCTTATGAAGTTGAGTCAGAAGTAAAGCGTTTAGCTGATGCTTTAACAGGTCGAATGGCTAAAAGCGTTTTGTTGGTTGGTAATTCTGGTGTTGGTAAAACAGCTATTTTTCATCAACTAGTTAAGGATAGAGCTAAATTTCAGCTTACTAACACCCCTTTTTGGGCTACTAGTGGAGCAAAATTAGTTGCTGGAATGTCAGGTTTTGGAATGTGGCAAGAACGCTGCAAAGAAGTTTGGCAAGAAGCCTCTAAACAAAAAGCCGTTTTATTTTTTGGCAATTTAGTAGAGCTAATGAATGTAGGTAAAAGCGAACATAATAACCAAGGTATTGCTTCTTTTTTCCGCCCCTACTTAGTACGTGGAGATCTTACTGCTGTAGTTGAATGCACTCCAGAACAATTACCATTAATAGAAAAAGAAGACCCTCATTTATTATCAGCTTTTCAACAAATTAAAATTGCCGAACCTGATTTAGAAAAAGGTCGAGCAATTTTACTAAGTTATGCTATTGCAGCAAGAAAAAATAAACCTATCATCACTATTGAAGCTTTAGAACTACTAGACAAGTTACACCGTCGTTATGCTACTTATTCGGCCTATCCTGGCCGTCCTATTAGGTTTTTTAAGAACCTAATTTCTCAGCTATCACCAGAACACCATATTACTTTAGCTCCAGACCAACAAATAATAGAAGCAGACATAATTTCTGCATTTTCTCGTGAAACTGGACTACCTTTATTTCTATTAGACGACAAAGTTAAATTTGACCTAGAAAATACACATAAATGGTTTTCCGAGCGTGTTATTGGTCAACAAGAGGCTGTTAATTGTGTAATTGATGTTTTAGCAATGGTAAAAGCTGAGCTAACACGTCCCAATAAACCTATTGCCTCATTTTTATTTATTGGCCCAACTGGTGTAGGGAAAACCGAAATGGCAAAATCCCTTGCAGAATTTCTCTTTCAAAACAAAGAACGTCTTTCCCGCTTTGATATGAGTGAATATTCTGATCCTATTTCAGTTACACGTTTAATTGGTGGGGTTTTTGCGTCAGAAGGTTTACTAACAGCTAAAGTTAGAGAACAACCTTTTTCTGTTATTTTATTTGATGAATTTGAAAAAGCTCATTCTAGCTTCTTTGACTTATTATTACAGGTTTTAGGAGAAGGTCGATTAACTGATTCAGGAGGTAAATTAGCTGATTTTCGTAACTCAGTTGTAATTATGACTTCTAATTTAGGAGCAGAATCTTTTCAAAAAGGTACGGTTGGATTTCAACAAGATGATTTACTGACGGCTAATAAACATTTTGCTACTGCTGTGCGTGAATTTTTACGTCCTGAATTATATAACCGAATTGACCGAATAGTTCCTTTTACTCCTCTACCTCCAGAAATTATTAAGCAAATTACTAATAGAGAGTTAGATAAAATTACTCAACGAAACGGCATTTTATATCGGGGAGTAACTTTACAATATTCTACTGAAGCGTCTAATTTGCTTGCTCAAAAAGGTTATAACCCTCGTTATGGCGCACGTCCGCTTAAACGTGCAATTGAAAAAGAATTATTAGTACCTTTAGCAGAACGTCTTAATAGCTATACAGGAGAAACAACTTTAGCAGCAGAAATTAGCCTTTTAGAACCTAATAAAACCCTACAAGTAACTGTTCGCCCTAGAGTTGGTAAAGATGGTCGGCCTATTTCTTTGCTATCCAACGACCTTAATTTATTGGATCAAGTAAAACTTTGTACTGCTCTACGTCGCAATGCTCATTATTTAGCAATTAGCTCAGACCTTACAGACATTCAGAATGAAATTTTTCGTCTTATTCGTTTAGAAGCAAAACTAAAAGAAAAAACTTGGAAAAAACCAGCAGATCTAATTAAGTTAACTCGATTACCTTTATTAAAAAAGTTGTAGAAGACTGTAAAACCATTTTAGAAAATGCTGAACTGCTAGAAAATAATTTGCTATTAGCATTTTACGGTAAAGAGCCTGTAGATCGCCTGGCAGGTTCTAAAATAATGGCCTACTCACAAGAATGGCAAACAGCTTTATTAAATGTTTATGGGCTTAAGTTTTCTAACCCTAATTTTGTTACTTTAGCCTTTTATGGTGAAAATCATAAAATTTTATTTGAAGTAGCTAAAATTTACTACAATCTTGCTACTAATAATGGAGCTAAAGTAGAAGTATTTAACCTTAAGATTGATAAAGAACAGCAAAAAAGAGATAAATCTATTGAAAAGCCTGCTAATAAAGAGTCTAAGCAAAGTGAGCCACCTGAAACGGCTGAACCCGCTACTAATCCAGATAAAACCTTTGCATTACCTTTGATTAGAGAAAGAGTAATTAAAGTAGAAAAGTTTCTTGACACTCCATCAGAAGATACTTTTACTATTTTATTAGCAATAGATGGAGCTTTAAGCTATTTATACTTTAGCACTGAGGCAGGCTTACATATTTTTAAAGGCTCAAAAGCAGCAAAATCGGATAAACCGCTTAAATGTTTTATTGATAGCTCTACACTTAAGGCTGATAAATACCTGCCACCGCCTAATATTAACCGACGATCAGAAATAGAAAATAAACCTATTCGCAGAGAATATAATTTAGATCAAGATCAAATCGAAGATATGGTACTAAAAAAGAAAATTGCTGCTTATGGGCGTGAACTTATTTATTTACAAAATATAATGTGGGACTTAATGAGAGCGCGTCTATTAAAAGTAGCTAAAGACATAATCTTACAAGTGGATGAATAGACTAGAAAAACAAAATTTATTTTCCTAGTCTATTGTTACATTTTATTTTAAGGCTTCGGTTAAAATACGTCCTACTGATCCGCTAGGTGCTTCAACAGAAAGCAAATTAGCTAGAGTTGGAGCTATATCACTAGGTGTACAAGCTTCTTTATAAACACCTGGTTTTATTTGATTTCCCATTATTAGAATAGGTACATGAGTATCATAATGATATGGTGTGCCATGACTAGTTCCCATATATTCATCTTCTGCTTCAGCAATTAAAACAAAAGGTTCTACTAGTAAAAATACATTTCCACATCTTTCATTACTATAACCTGCCATAATTCGACGGCTAATATCTGTGTCAGGCATTCGGCCTGTTAAAATTCGCTCTTTGGTGTAAAAGGCAGAAATACCTTTAGTTTTTGCTGCCTCTTGTCCTAAAAATTCAGAAATTTGTGTTAAACTTAGCTTCTTTTCCTTAATTAATTCTTCGTTAAGATAAAACTGGTGGTTAATTAAAGCTAAGATATATTTATCATTTCCCACTTTTCCAAATTCTTTAACAAGTAGCTTTTCCATTTCTGCTTTTAGTGCAAGCCCATCTATACGTCCACCACCTAAATTATGGGCTTGGGCATATTCTGGTATGGGCGATACTCCATGATCAGCAGTAAGTACAATTAATAGATTATTTAACCCAAATCTTTTATCTAATTGATCTAAAAAATTTCCTATTGTGTCATCTAGCCTAAGCATTATGTCTTGAGCTTCATGGCTATAGGGGCCAAACATATGTCCAATTAAATCAGGAGCAGAAAAACTAACAGCTAAAAAATCTGGATATTCATCTTTGCCTAAATTTTCATTATCAATTGCAGCCAAAGCAAATTTTGTCAACATATCATTAGAAAAGGAGTATCTCCAAATTGTCGATAAAAGCTTGGCCTTTTTCTTTGCTGTTTCCGTCCATAATATGAGGAAAGGTTATTGTGTTACCTTTCCATGTAGCTTCATAACTAGCATCATCTTTATCAGCAATATTATAAGCTTCTATAGGTAATTTCCGATCCCAGTTTTTTTGAAAATACTCATCAGCAAAGCCTTCTTTATTAAATTTTATTACCCATTCTGGTAATTCCTTCATAAAGTAAGAACTTGAACTCATATTTCCTTGGCTACCATCAAACCAGTAAGCTCCTGTTGCACGACGACCAGCTATAAAAACGGCTGAACGCTCCTTAATTGAAATACCTATGCTTTTAGATTGGTAATTATTACTTAATCTTAGCTGATCACCAAAAGTAGTAGTTAATAATTGTTGGGGTGATGCGCCTTCTTTACCACCTAAAGGGGTAGTTTTATCATCTTCTGAGGCACGCACTAATCTATTTTCTTTTCTATCAAACCATTTATTAGCAACAATTCCATGTATTGATGGAAGAGATCCTGTAACTATTGTTGTGTGTCCTACTGCCGTATAAGTATTAGAGTAAGCATAATGTGCGTTAGTAAAATTAGCACCTTGATCAATTAATCGATTAAAGCCTTTTTGTCCAAATAAGCCTTTAAGTCTAGTTAAATAGTCAGCACGAAACTGATCAACAACAAGTAATACTGTTAGCTTAGGAATAGCACTAGCTTTTTTTGCTGCCTGATTAGAGGTTTTATTAGCAGTTTTGTTTTGACTACTTAATACAACTTTACTAGTTACTAAACTATTAAAACTAAATAAAATAGCAAATAGTAAAATTAGCTGTACTGGTAACCTCTTTTTTATCATTATTTTAGTCAACCTATAAGTTTTAATTAGAAATGTTTGGTAATTTTACATCAAAAAGCTTTTCTTATGTACCTAGACAAACAACTTAAAAGCTGCAAACATCCTGCTAATGTTGATGAACTAGCACTTGTTAGAGAACGTAGAGCAAGATAATATTTCATCCAAGATAATCCATTAACTAATTGAAAGGTAAAAGGTAATTGTTTCTATGTTAAAGAAACTTTTCTTATTCACATTAATTTTGTTTTGTTTTTCCTTAACTACACAAGCACAAACTGTTGACGAAATTATTAGCAAAAATATTCAGGCACGAGGCGGTTCAGAAAAGCTTAAAGCTGTAAAAACTATTAAACAAACTGGTATTTTAGTCCAACAAGGTCAAGAACTTCCTGTAGTAATTCAAGTTAAACGTCCTAATAATGCTAGATTTGAGATTTCCATCCAATCACAGCAAATTATTTTAGCTTATGATGGTCAAACAGCTTGGGGAATTTCTCCTTTTTTAGGCACCAAAGATGCACAAAAATTGCCTGAAGAGCAAGCTAAAGATGTTGTTGATTTAGCAGATGTTGATGGATTATTGGTTGATTACAAAGAAAAAGGCCACAAAATCGAGTTTGTAGGCAAAGAAGATTTAGAAGGTAGTCCAGCTTACAAACTAAAAATTACTAAAAAGAATGGAGATGTTGTTTACAGTTATATTGATGTTGCAAATAGCTTAGAAATTAAGACTGCTGCAAAACAAACTACTCCTCAAGGAGAACTAGAAGTAGAAACTTACCAAAGTGACTATAAATCTGTAGAAGGCGTGCTTTTCTCTCACTCAGTAGAAAGCAAAACCCAAGGCCAAACAATCCTTCAAGTAAAAATTAACAAAACCGAAGTTAACCTTGATATAGATGATAATTTATTCAAGATACCAACTAAATCAGCAGAGAAATAAATTAGATTAAGTAAAACATAAAGTGTTAATAGCCTAGTAAGAAATTGCTAGGCTATTTTTAAGTATTCTTAAAATAAAGTTTTAATAATATCTCTTAGGAGCAAAGAATAATGCACCACAAAGCTTTGTTGATGTTGAAACTATCTTTTTTTCTTACAACATTTTTTCTTATTTTAGTTCCTCAAACACAAGCACAAAATAAAATCGATTCCAATATGATAGGGGGTTTAGAAGCTCGTTCCATTGGCCCGGCTGTTATGAGTGGTAGAGTAATGGCTATTGATGGTGTAGCAAAAGAACCTAATACAATTTATATTGGTGCTGCTGGTGGTGGAATTTGGAAGACAACTAATGGAGGAGCTACTTTTAAGCCAATTTTTGATAAACATACTCAATCCATAGGAGCAATTGCTATTGATCAATCTCGTCCAAATATTATTTGGGTAGGGACAGGAGAATCCTGCACTAGAAATAGCGTCTCTGTTGGTACAGGAATTTATAAAAGTAGCGATGGTGGAGAAAATTGGCAATTAATGGGCTTAGAAAAATCTGAGCGTATCAGCAAAATAATTGTTGACCCTAAAACACCAGATACAGTTTATGTTGCTGTAGTTGGTCAACTTTGGAACTCAAGTGAAGATCGAGGACTTTATAAAACTACTGATGGTGGTAAGAAATGGGAAAAAGTTCTCTATGTTGATGAAAATACAGGATGTTCTGATATAGCTATTGACCCTCAAGAACCTAATCGTCTTTATGCAGGAATGTGGCAATTTCGCCGTCAACCTTGGTCTTTTTCTTCTGGTGGTGCAGGCAGTGGCCTTTATCGTAGCTTAGATGCTGGAAAAACCTGGTCAAAAGTTACTAAAGGTATGCCAGAAGGTATATTAGGTCGTATTGCTTTAGCAGTTTCACCAGCACGTGCTAATGTTATTTATGCCAATATTGAAGCTAAAAAAACAGGCTTTTATCGTTCAGACGACCTTGGCGAAAGCTGGACGTTAATGAATGCTGTTGATTTTAATGTAACAGCACGGCCATTTTACTTTAGCCATGTTTTTGCTGATCCAAAGGATTATAAAAAAGTCTTTAAGCTTGGTGTAGGGCTTTCAACTACTCGTGATGGGGGAGCAAGTTTTAGTGGTGGCTTTGGTGGTGGGGGCTTTCATCCAGACTTACACGCGCTTTGGATTGATCCAAATAATCCTGCTCGTATCTTTCTTGGAACAGATGGAGGAGTCTATCTTTCTAATGACCAAGGTGTAAATTGGCACCATATGAGAAACTTGCCTTTGTCACAGTTTTATCATGTAAGTTATGACAAGGAAATTCCCTATAATGTTTATGGAGGACTTCAAGATAATAATTGTTGGTTTGGCCCTTCTAATAGTTCAGGTGCTATCACCAATAGTGATTGGAAAGCAACCGTCGGTGGAGATGGTTTTAACTCTTTTGTTGACACATTAGACAAAAACATTATTTATAGCCAAGCTCAAGGTGGAGCAATACAGCGTTTTGATAGAACTACACGAGAACTTAAAGCTATAAAGCCTTTTCCTAAAGATGGTGAAGCAAAATATAGATTTAACTGGAATGCAGCATTTACAGCCAGCCAAAAAAATCCATCTGTAATTTATGTTGGCGCACAATTTCTTTTTCGCTCAACAGATAAAGGAGATTCTTGGCAAACAATTTCACCTGACTTAACAACTAATGACCCTAAAAAACAGCTACAAGTTGAATCTGGCGGACTTAGCCCAGATAATTCTAGTGCTGAAAATCATTGCACTATTTTTACTGTTAAAGATTCTTTGCTAGATGAAAATGTTATTTGGGTAGGTACAGATGATGGAAATCTACAACTTACCCGCGATGGTGGAAAAACTTGGAATAATGTAGTTAGCAATATTTCAGGACTTCCTGCTAATACTTGGTGTAGTAGTGTTGAGCCAAGCAATAAAGACTTGTCTACAGCCTATGCTACTTTTATGGGTTATCAAACGGGTGATATGAAAACTTATGTTTATAAAACTACTGATTTTGGAAAAACTTGGCAATCTCTCGCAAGCTCATCAATTAATGGATATGCTCGTGTAATCAGAGAGGATCTAGTTAATCCTAATTTATTATTTTTAGGTACAGAATTTGGGTTATTTATAAGCATTGATGCTGGTAAAGAATGGGCGCAGTTTACTGGAAAATTCCCTAGTGTAGCAGTTTATGATTTAGCGATTCAGCCTAGAGAATCAGACTTAATTATCGCTACACATGGTAGAGGGATTTACATTTTAGATGATATTGCACCCTTAAGACAACTTTCTAATGAAATATTATCTAAAACAGCACATATTTTTGAGACTCGGCCATCACAAATTAAATTTCCTACCCTAGATAACGGCGGGTTTGGCAATCAAGATGAGTTTTTTGGTTCAACATTGGCTGATGCAGCCTATATAACTTACTATCTAAAAGAGCGTCATGTTTTTGGTGACTTTAAGGTAGAAATTTATAACTCTGAAGGTAAGTTAATGACTTCATTGCCTGGTACAAAGCGTCGTGGAATAAACCGCGTTCTTTGGTATCCACGTCTTAAACCGCCTAAAGTCGCTGCATCAGAAAATATTTTAGCAGGGGCTTTGGTTGGGCCATCAGCACCAGAAGGGACATATACAGTAAAAATAGTTAAGGGTGAAGAAAGTTTTTCAGGTTCAATTAAACTTGTTGGAGATGCTAGGCTACCTCATTCAGCCGAAGACCGCAAATTACAACAAGAAAGCGTAATGAACCTTTATCGCCTACAAGAACGATTAGCTTTTGTTACAGCCTTAATCACCAGCACACGCGACAAGGCACAAGAAAAAGCTAAAGGCTTAAAAGATACTGATCCATTATCTAAAAGTTTGACCCAGTTTGCTAAAGAGCTAGATTTACTACATGAAAACCTTGTTGTCACCAAACTTGATAGCATTTATGGCATCAAGGGCGAAGAAAAGTTACGTGAAAGAATTGTAGAGCTTTTTGGAACAATTTCCGGTTATGGCGGTCGTCCTTCAAAATCTCAACTAGAACGCGCTCAAAGTCTAATCAATCAAGTAGAAAAAGCTAATAAAGATTTTGAAGCTATTACTAGCAAGGATTTGGACTCACTTAACAACAAACTAACAACTAAAAAGCTTGAACCAATTAAATTATTAACTCAAGAGGAATTTGATAAAGCTAATAGTAATAACTAGTAATTTTTATTCTTAGTTAACTCTTTATCTTAAAAAAGCTTACAGATAGTGCTGTAAGCTTTTTTTGCTAAGAGAAATAGAAGCTTATTATTTTTGCAAATTAATAAATGGAGTAGCTCCTGAACCAGCAACTTGAGGAAGTTGTCCATTCCATTTCTCTATTTTTTGATATTCAACTAAATTAGGTGTAATAGATTCAGCAATTAAACGATTAGATTTAGCTTGGGCTTCTGCACGAGCTAATATAGATTTAGCTTCACCTTCAGCTTCAATTACTTTTTGTTGTGCTTCAAATTCTTTCTTTTGTAGCTCATTTTGCGCTCTTAAAGCCTCTTGTGCCATAGTATTTTTAGCTTCTATCGCTGTAACTATCGATTGTGGCGCACGTACTTCATTTAAGGTAAATTGTTTAATTAAAAACCCGTAACCACCTAAACGATTTTGTATTTCTTCTTGAGTTTGGGCTACGATTTTAGCCTTTTCTTTACCTAAAAAATTAACGATTTCTGTTTTACCAACAATTTCTTGTAGGGATTGTCTAATGGTTTGTTTAACAAAGCCATGTGTAATAGTGCTTATGTCTGTTCTAAATGAAGAATAAAGCTGAGGGACTTTACTAGCATCTAGCTCGAAAGAAAGGGAAACATCACAACTAATTGGCTGGCCTTCTATTGAGTTAACATTTATTTCATCATTATTTGGGCTGCCTTCTGTAGAAGCTTTTGTTAATACTAAAGTTTGCATATAAACAGGATATTCCTCTATTTCTTGAACAATCGGCCATTTAATATGAAACCCTACACCAAGCGGTTTAGTAGAAATCCCTCCACCACTACGATTTATTAATACTCCTACGCATCCAGGGTTAATTAAAGTTACTGTACTAGATAATGAAATTAAAATTACTATTACTGATGTAATCAATAGGATAATTTTTTTTGGATTTATCATTGATTCTAAAGGGTTTCTGTTATTCATGATGTTTCTCCTAAATTTTTGGCTTTTTTGACTTGAGAATAAAGCCATTATACTCCTAAGAAAATTTAGCTAGAATGGACAAATTAGCATGGATTCGCCCACTAGTTAAATATCTTAGCTAAATATATTTATATTAGATTAACATCAAATAATTACAGAAAAACAATTAAGCGTAGGTTAAAAATCGCGTAAGAATTTAGCTATTAAGTTGCCAGAAATTACTCGGCGATAATGTTCATTAGAGCGAATATCATCAATAGGTTTAACTTCCTGGCTTAATTTTTGGCGGGCTTCTTCTAATAAACTTGGAGTAATTTCTTTTTCAGCTAATAAATTCTCAGTTTCCCTAGCTCTAATTACTGTAGGTGCAACACTACCTAAAGCAATAGCTATAGATAGAACCTTTTTATTTTCAACAGTTGCTCTAACCGACATTACAACTTTAGAAATAGCTTGTGCTGCACGAGTCCCAACTTTATAAAATTTAGCGGTTTCTTGCTCTTTTTGTTTTGGCAGAAGTATGTTTAGAAGAAGTTCATCTGAAGCTAAAACAGTTTGTCTATAGCCAGTGTAAAAATCATTAAAATTAACTTGTCTTGTACCACGAATTGAGCCTATTTCTATTTTTGCATCAAAAGCCGAAAGTACAGGTAGAGAATCTCCAGCGGGTGAAGCATTGACGATATTACCGCCTAAAGTCCCTCGATTTTGAATTTGTACTGCGCCAATAGTTAGAGAAGCATCAACTAGGGTAGGAGCATATTTCTTAACTTGTTCATTATTAACAAGTTGTGTGTAAGTTGTTAATGCTCCTATTTTTAAGTAGTCATTTTCCTCTGTTATTGTGCGTAGTTCATCTAGTCGCCAAATATCTAAAAGATTGCTAGGTAATTTACCACCACTACCATAAACCACCATTAAATCTGTTCCACCTGCTAGCACTTTAACAGGTTGCTCTGCCAAAATTTTATAAGCTTCGTTAAGTTGTTCAACATTATAAACTATAGTCATAAAAACTTTACTCCTTAGCTAATGCAGCAGCTTCAATAGCATCAACAATTTTCATATATCCAGTGCAACGGCAGAGATTTCCAGCAATAGCAGTTCGGATTTCTGCGCGACTTGGGCAAGTAGTTTTATCTAGTAGTGCCTGTGCTGCAACCAACATTCCAGGGATACAAATCCCACATTGAGCAGCATTATAGTCAATAAAAGCTTGTTGTAATTTGCTTAACTCGCCATTTGATAAGCCTTCTACAGTAGTAATTTGACAAGCATTAGTTTGACACACAGGAACTAAACAAGAATTAACCACTGTACCATCAATAAAAACTGAACACGCGCCACATTCGCCTTCACCACAGCCTTCTTTAGTGCCTGTTAACCCCACATCTTCCCGCAAAACATCTAGCAAGCGTTTCATTGGAGAAACTTCTAAATCATAATTTTTATTATTAACTGTAAATTTTATATTCATTTATCAATCTCCAAGTTTTATCTTTCTATTGTTTTGCTTCTAAAGCAGCTAAAATGCGCTCTGGTGTAGCAGGAATTTCTGTCACAAATGCACCTGTAGCATTAGAAATTGCAGCTACTAAGGCTGGTGCGCCTCCGTCCATTGGTAGTTCACCAAGTCCTTTTGCTCCAAATGGCCCGTAAGGATAAGGTTTTTCTACTAAAATAGTTTCCATTTCTGGAATATCTAGCGCGGTAGGGATAATGTAATTAGTAAAGCGATTGTTAATCATTTTTCCATCTTTCCAAACCACTTCTTCACATAATCCATAGCCTAGAGCTTGGACTGTGCCGCCTTCAATTTGTCCTTCGGCCATAGCTGGATTAATTGCCTTACCTATGTCTGATGAAGTGACGACTTTTAAGATCTTTACCTCATAAGTGTCTAAATCCACTTCAACTTCTACAACATCAGCACCATAAGAAAATACTGGGTAAGCATCTCCTGTGTAATTTAGTTCGTCCCATTTAATACCAGGAGGACTACTATATTGTGCCATTGTTTTAAGTTCGCCATGTTCTTTAACAAATTCTTTGGCAAATTCTTGGAAATTAATTGGCGTTGAATTTGGATAAGAAATTTGATTATTAGAAATTTCAATTTCTCCAGGCTCACAACCAAGTTTTGCTGATAGATTTCTAGCAATTTCTTGTTTTAAGTTAGCTGCTGCCATTTGAACGACTTTGCCAACTACCATGCAGGTACGAGAAGCAACTGTTGGCCCGCTATCAGGGACTTTGGATGTGTCTGTTTCCCCAAAAGTTACTAAATCTGTGTCTACTCCTAATTCAGTAGCAACAATTTGACGAAAAATGGTTTTTGTCCCCTGACCAATTTCAGTAGAGGCTGTTAAAATACAAACTTGTCCATCTACGGTCAGTTGGACAGCAGCTTTTCCTTTGATTTTTTCCTCACCACTACCAGTAAAACCACCGCCATGATAGAAAAACGATAGTCCAACACCACGACGTTTATTATCCGAGGTATTCTTTTGCTGATATTGTTGCCATTTAGTTAAAAAGTCTGAGCGTTCTAGCACAGTGTCTAAAACTTCTTGTGTACCAACACTATAGGAAAGTTGTTGACCTGTAGTTGTTGTGTCGCCTTCTCTCAGCATATTTTTACGGCGTAGTTCGACAGGAGAAATATTTAATGTTTGGGCGATCTTTTCCATATGAAGTTCGCCACCAAAACAAGCTTGAGGAACGCCAAAACCACGAAAAGCCCCATTAGGTGCAGTGTTGGTAGCAACTACACGTCCGCTAATTTTTACATTTGGACATTTATATGGCCCTAAAGCATGAATTACACCACGAGATAAAACCACTGGGCTAAGTGTGCAATAGGCTCCACCATCAAAAGTAATGTCTATTTCCGATGCAAGCAGCCTGCCATCACGAGTTAAACCTGTGCGATGATGAATAATTGCAGGATGACGTTTAGTTGAAGATACAAAATCTTCACCACGTTCATAAACAATTTTTACAGGTCTTCCACATTTACGAGATAAAAGGGCTGCATGACCTGCTACAACAGATGGAAAATCTTCTTTTCCTCCAAAACCACCACCTGTAACCGTTTGTATTACTATAACTTGTTCATCTGAAAGGCCAAAAATTTCTTTTATTGCACGATGAACATAATAAGGACATTGCATTGAGCCTTGAATTACAAAACTTCCATCTTTTTCTGCTGTTGCAATAACTCCATTAGTTTCAATATAAAGCTGTTCTTGATGGCCTACTTTATAAGTTCCTTCAACAATTATTTCAGCAGATTGAAAAGCATCCGTCACACTTCCACGAGTGATTGTATATTGCTTAAAAATATTATCATCGCCAAAGATTTTTTCTTTTACCGCCAAAGCTTCTTTAATGGTTAACACGGCTGGTAAATCTTCATAAACAACTTCTATATGATCAACTGCTTTTTGAGCTAATTCTTTGCTAGGAGCAGCAACTAAAACTATAGGTTCTGCTACGTGTTTAACTACTGACTCAACTAAAAGTGGTTGATCATCAAAAATCATCGCAACGATATTACGTACAGGTATATCCTGATAGTCAACTACAACAACTTGTGACCAATCAAAATTTGGTGAGTAGTTAATTGATAAAATCTTTGCATGTGCCATAGTGGAACGGACAGTTTTACCATACCACATATTTGGATAGTGATAATCGTCAATATATTTTGCACTACCATTTACTTTACTTCGCCCCTCTGTACGAGTAATGTTTTTACCAACACTCATGTAATATTGTTCCTTTTTGATGGAAAATGAAAGGTAGGCAATTTTATAGCATATTACCCAGTGAGGTAACAAACTAAAATTAGCTAAATATTATAAGTCTAGTTTTATGTTATCTATTATTAGTGATAAAAAGATAAAAAATTAGTATATAATGTAAATAAAGATAATAATATATAAAATATATATAATATCAATTATAATAAACTATAAAAGAAATGATAAAAGATTTTTGCATTAAATGGTATAAAGGATTTTTACACCAAAACAGCTAATTTATCTAATAAAAACTTATCTAGAATTCTTTACTTAAATACCTATGATAAATCACTATGTACGTTGCCTAGATATATATTCTTAGCTTGTCGTAAATTTATTTAGCTGTCTTATTGCTACATCAGAATTTTGTGATAAAATGAGGGTGCTTTTTGGACTATAAAAACATCTACAATTTAACGCGCCTTTCAAGCGCAAACTTTTAAAATAATTATTATTATAATAGTGTTCTTCGTTTCACTAAGTGGAGTTTCTTATGAAGACGCATAAACTTAACTTAAAAAGATTTGCTATCTGGTCAGTAATTTCTTCTTTAGTCCTTTTATTAGCTTTACCAACATTATTTGCTCAAGAAGTTCAAGAACAAAATAAAGAGCAAAATAAAGAACAAAAAGACACTCCCACAAACCAATCAAATAATCCTCAAGCCGAAAAAGATTCCATGCCTGTAATTAAAACTAGCACTAATTTAGTTACTTTTAGTGTGACTGTAACGGATCCTTATGGTCGTTATGTTACGGGCCTTTCCAAAGAACACTTTGAAATTTACGATGACAAAGTACCGCAAAAAATAGAGTTTTTTAATGATGAAGATGCTCCTATGAGTGTTGGGATCATTTTTGATATTTCTGGCAGTATGAAAGGTCGTTTAGTTAGATCTTTTGAAGCATTAAATCGTTTTTGTGACGCTAGCCATCAACTGGACGAGTATTTTTTAGTAACGTTTAATAATAATGCAAAATTACTACATGATTTTACTACAGATTCTCGAAATGTAATGGGATCACTTTCCTTAGTAGAACCAAAAGGTCAAACTGCCCTTTATGATGCTACTTATATTGGAGTTGAAAAAGTAAGAACAGGGCGTTATTCAAGAAAAGCTCTTCTCTTAATTAGTGATGGTCAAGACAATAATAGCCGTTATTCATTAAAAGAGCTAAGACAATTGCTTAAAGAAGCTGACGTACAACTTTATTCTATTGGAATTACTAATGTTTTTTCTGGTCGAGAACTAGACGTTGAAGGACAGGTAATTTTAGAAGAGTTGACTCGTCTAACAGGCGGGAGAGCATTTTTCCCAAATAATGAAGCTGAATTAACAGAAGTTATTACTCGTATTGGTTTAGAGTTAAGACACCAATATAGTATTGGTTATGAGCCTACTGGAACGAAAGCTGATAAACGTTGGCATAAATTACAGGTTAAGGTTAAAGCTCCAAAAGGTATGCCAGCCTTAAGTATTCGCGCTCGTGAGGGTTATTTTACACAAAATAGCGAAAATCAAAAGTAGCAACTTAAGTTTTATAAGCTAAATAAAAAAGGGTAGAAATTCTACCCTTTTTTATTTTTGCTATTCTTCTAAAGCAATTATTCCACTACGAAGTGCATATTTAACTAACCCTGGTAAATCATGAATATTTAGCTTGGTCATTATGTTGGCACGATGAGCATCAATAGTTTTTACACTAAGATTAAATCTTAATGCAATTTGCTTATTAGTTAGCCCTATAACTAGGCATTTAAGAATTTCTCTTTGACGATTAGTAAGTGATTCTGATTCAGAACGTCTTCCCCTGGGCATAAACTCTTTTACTACAGCTTTTGGGCTAAGAGGGCTTAAGTAGATTTGACCATGTTGTATTTTAGAAATTGCTTCTGCTAATTCATTACCAACATTAGTTTTAATTATATATCCTGAAGCACCTGCATGTATTGCTTCAGACATAAACTTATCATCTGTTTGGTAAGAAAGTATGACAACACTAAAATCTGGACTATGTTCTTTAAGCTTTTTGATTGTTTCAATATCTTTTGATGTTGTATCTAAACACTCCATCAATACTATATCTGGAACCTTCTCATTAACTAACTCCATTGCTGTAGTTAAATCATTAGCTTCACCAACAATATCAAAACGCCCTTCATCTTCTAGTAAATTGTCATAACTTGCTTGGTTAAGTTGCTCTTTTATTACTAGAACTCGAAGTTTGTCTTTAGATGTTTCTTTGTAATTTCCCATTTCACCTCTACTCAATATTTTTGCCTACTATACTAGTATAAAGCTCTTTGACGATCTAGGCATAAGATTAATAATATTTACTTAACAATAAGTAAACTAAGCAAATACTAAGACAAGTAAGTTTCTAGTATAGAAATAACCGTCAGAGCTAATAACTTTTTTAAGTTATTGTTAAAGCTTTGTGAATTTATAATTGAGGTTCAAAGATAAAGAATAATTCTTTTAGCTAGGATTGTTTTTAACAAACTTAAGTTGCCAATAATAACAACATTGAAAAAAGTCGTAAACTCGGACGATTACCTAAAATCTGTAAAATGAATAAAATAGGGGTATCACCTAATTCAATATAATAAGCAACTTAATTAATAAAATTATTTGTCTAGTCAGGCAAATAATTTTTTCTAAAATAGATAAGAAAAAAGGCTAGAGATCTAGCCTTTTTTGCTAAAATATTTATTTACTTAAAGTTAGCTTAAAATAATTTAGGAATATAATATTTTAACATTTGTCTCCAGGTAGGCCAATCATGTTCCATATCATAACCCCAAATATCTAAAACATGCGGGATAGCTTTTTGATCTAGTATTCGAGAGATTTTGCGAGAGGCTTCAGGAGCTTCATAAGGCCCTTGTCCAGTAACAAAATAAAGTCTGACATCATTTCTAAGACGATCCAAATAATAAGAATCCGTCAAGCGAGGTAAATAATCAGCCGGATTATTAAAATAGCAATTAGAGTCGTAGTAGCCTTGAAAATAATTACTTAGATCATAAAAGCCACTCATTGCAATTAATGTCTTAAATTGATCTGGATGCTTAAATACAATGTTTGCAGCATGAAAAGCTCCAAAACTTGCTCCTGTAGCAGCAACTCCAATATTAGGAGTATTACAATTTTGGTAAATAAAAGGGACTACTTCCTCAGAAATATACTTGTCATATTGTACTGTGCGGCGTGCTGCTTCAGCCGGATGAACATGATCATTTAGCCAACTTTCTCTATTAATACTATTGATACTAAAAATTTTTACTTTGCCGCTATTAATATAAGGAGCAATAACATCTATCACTAAAAATCGTTCATATTCTTCAAAATCAGCGGCAGCGGTAGGAAACATAAGTAAGGGCATGCCAAAGTGTCCATAGACACCAACAGGCATTTCTCGGCCAAGATTTGGACTATACCACCAATGGACTTCTTTTCTCAAAATAGCAACTCCTTTACTTTATCTAAAACTTGTTTTCAAAGCTTATAAATCTATACTTGGATTTCGTCAAGAGCTAATTAGTTAATTAATCCTGGTTAACCGACTAAGTGGATGACAAGTTATTGCTTCTAAGCCTCGATTACGTACTAAAACTATTTCAGCTAGAATAGTTAAAGCAAGTTCCTCTGGAGTTTTAGCACCAATGTCTAGCCCAATTGGGGCATAAAGTTTTGCTAACTGATCAGCACAAAAACCTTCTTCTTTTAGTTTCTCTTTTACTACAGTTACTCGGCGACGACTACCAATCATTCCTAAATATTGAATAGGTAAATTTAATAATAGCCTTAAACAATCTTCATCATGTTTATGTCCCCTAGTAACAATTACAACTGACATATTGCTATTTATATCAATAGATTTAATTGCTTGCTCAAAACCTTCGGCTTTTAGTTCAACGTTTGGATCAGGGAAATAATCTCGGTGAGCAAATTCTACTCTATCATCAATTACAGTAACACGAAATCCTAGGACAGTTGCTAGTTGTGTTAAAGCTCGTGCAATATGTCCTGCTCCACAAATCAATAAAGAAGGTTGTGGACGTAGAAATTCAATTAAAATACGTACTTTTGCAGATTTATTTAACTTAACATTACTTACAAAATCAGCATTATCAATATTTTGTAGCTTATCCGTCCAAAGAGTTATTGTATTAATGCTAGAGTTATTACCATAAAGTTGTATTTCTTTTTCAATAGCTAAGTCTAAGCTAGAATCTCCCAAACTACCTATTGTTTTTCCATCGTTTAACAGCAATCTTTTATTAGCAATAGAAATATTGGAATTAGAAGGAAGAGAATCTATTGATATTATAGTTAGTAAAATAGCTGTTTTATCTTTACTTAAGGTTTGATTAAGTTGCAAAAGTAGGTCATTAGTAAGCATTATCACCACGTAAAGCAACAGGGATGGTTTTTAATAAGATCTTTAGATCCAACCAAAAAGACCAATTTTCAATATAATAAATATCAAGTCTAACCATTTGTTCAAAATTTAAGCGGTTGCGTCCAGAAACTTGCCAAAGACCTGTTAGACCGGGTTTAACATGAAAACGGGCGCGGTGCCAATCGTGATAACATTCGACCTCATAAGGAATAGGTGGTCTTGGGCCAACTAAGCTCATTTCTCCTAATATAACATTAAGAAGTTGTGGCAGTTCATCCAAGCTATAACGACGAATAATTGCACCTACTTTAGTAACACGATTGTCATCTTTTAATTTTCCATATATAGGAATTTCTCCATCACCTTGATTGGCCCTTTCTCCATTATTAATGTTTTGACGCATTAATTCCCGATGTTCCAAATCAACTGTATCCACATACATTGATCTAAACTTATACATGCGAAAAACCCGTCCATCCATTCCAACCCGTTCTTGTTGATAAATAGCTGGCCCACGAGAATTTAGCTTTATTGCAATAATAATTAATAGCCACAAAGGAAAACTTAAAATTAGTCCTGTTAAAGAAAAAGCAATGTCCATCCCTCTTTTTAATAGGCGATTTGGCCCTTGTAGAGGTTCAGCAAAAAGCTTGATCATTGGCAATGAGCCAATTTGATCAATTTCCGTTTTACGAGGTAAACAATTAAATAAATTAGGAAAAACTCTAAATTCAACAGCGTGTTTACGTCCACAATTCATTATTGACTCAAAAATTGTTTGTGGACTAATTCGATCATCTGTAATTAAAACTTCTTTAATTCCATATTGTCGGACTAGGCTTGGTAGGTCTGAAAAACTCCCTAAGACTGGAAGACCTGCAACAAAGCTATTTTGATCATTCTCAACACTTAAAACACCTACTACACGATAACCTAAGCGTGGTTTTTCAGCAATTTCACTAATGCAAACCTCTGCATTATGTCCACAACCAACAACTAAAGCAGGAATTAAATTACCAGAGTTTTGACGGTATAAAGTTTGGCAAAAGCGTACAGCAAGCCGTAAAAGGGTATAAGCAGCAAAAGAAAAGAGCAAATCATAGATAAAAACAAGCCTTGAATAGGAAAAATCCCGATATTCAACACCACCACGATAAAGAAAAGCTATAGAGCTAATAACTAAAGACCCAACTAAAGTGGCCTTAAATAGACTTTGCCAATCTTGAAGCAGGGAAAATTCGCCTTTTAATCGATAAAGGTCATAATGCCTGAGCGTCCAAATTCTTACCAAAGGAACAAAGGTTAATAAACTAAAGTAGGGCCGAAAATTCCAAGTAATATCAACTGGTAAAAACGCGCCTTGAGGTCTAAAAAAAGCAGCATCCCCTTGTCGCCACCAATAAGCTAAAACAAAACTTCCAATTGCAATTGAAATATCAGCTAGGATAATAAAAGCAGTAAATAGAGGTAAAAGATACGCTTCATACTTTAAGTGTCGAGTTAGAGCTAATAAATCTGTTGGATGAGTAAGTTTAATTACACTTTCAGAATTCTGCATAAAGTTTATTGCTTGGTTTAGAAATTTAGATTTTTCAAAACTATTAATTTACACAAAACTATCACTATATAAAACCCTCTATTCCGATGCAGGGTTCACAAGCTAAATCTATTTGATGATTATTTAACTGCTCCATAGGTTGCTAAGGCCATTGCATAAGCCATCCAAGCTTGTGACCAACGCATATAAGAAACCTTATTAGCAAAGAATTTAGAACGTTGAAAATAAAAATACCCTTCTTGACTTACCATATTTTTTAATGTCCATTTCAGTACCTGATCAATATGTATTCTAGCTTTATCAATTAAACTATCTAGGTAAACAAAAGTAACTACTGATTGGGCGGCTGAGTGTATATCTATAGGATAAGTGTTGTTATGATAATACTTAGGCGTGCCATCAGCTAAAAAAAAGTTTTCTAAATAAAAATTTAATCCTTTAGCTAACACATCTTGCCACTCTTTTACTGAACCTTCTTTTATTACCATATCTAAAGAGACTAAGTTAAAACCTGTATGAAAGCTATCAATCCAGCTTTGATTGCTAGCCGTACCATAAGGCCAAGATCCATCGCTATTTTGTCTTTCAACACTAAAGCGTGCTGAATTAATAGCTGTTTCAACTAGTTCTACTTCATGAGTAAATTTAGCCGTTCTAGCAAGTAATTCTGCTCCAAGTAGATTAGCGTTATGAACTTGGCTTTTATCTAAAGGAGTATAACTAAAGCAAAAACTATTGTTTTCCTGGCTACGGTGTAAATCTTTTAGCAAAAATTCGCAAGCAGCACGAGCGGTTTCTAATGATGTGGGATCTTGAAAAATTTGGTAATGGTCTAGCCAGGCTTGTGCTACAAAAGTTGTGCAAACAATTGAAGGGGTATTTTTAGGAACAAAAAAAGCTCTTGATTGCCAATCAAAATTATAGCCCCAACACATTCTATCTTCATACCCTGGTGAACGTAGCGACCAAAGACGCTCTAGCAATTCTTCTGCATCTCGTTGGTATTGTTCTCTTTTGGTGACTTGATAAGCAGAAAGTAAAGCACGAATAAAAAGAGCTAGTCCTTTAGGATTTTCTCCTTTTTCTACTCCAACAAGCTTTCTAAAATTTATTGGTGAGCGTTTTAATAGTTGAATCCAAGCAATACGCAAAAACTTAGAGTTAGGCATTAGAGGGTAAAGCGAGCTATTTAACCCATCATATGGATCATAGCCTTGCCAATTTTCTTTGCGGCAATAATCCAATAGGCGATCAAACGGCTCTTGATACATTAAGGCTTTAATTCCTCTCTTAAAACCACTTATTTGGTTAACTAGCTAAACATTAAAGAAAAAGTTAAACTTTAACTTTGTAAGCAACGGATTCTACTACAGATAGTAACTAGCAAAAAAGCTAAAGAAACTTAAATCAAGAATTCTGTTATCAAAAAGCTTATGCTATTATTTGCTTACCGCCTTTTTGTTTAACAATTCTTAAGGAAATACAAGTCATGTTAAAAAGCTTGGGATTAAATAAAAAAATTTGTTTCACTTTCCTGCTCTGTCTAAGCTTAATTTCTCCTGGTCTAGCTCAAGAAAATAATAATTCCAGAAAAAGAAGAGTTACAGAAAGCTTTTTTTTATCAGAGAAAAATAGCTATACAGAAAGACAACTGCTTGCAGACCAAACACATAAATACCAACTTTATCTTAAACAAGATCAATACTTAAACCTAGCTGTTATTAAAAAAGATACTGATCTTGTTGTAAAAGTCTTTGACCCAAATGAGAAAAAGCTACTTGAAATTACTAGTAGTGATCGTCCTCAAGATCCTGAACTTGGAATTTATTTATTGATGGAAATTACTGGTAGTTATCGCCTAGAAATTAGCATTAAAGACCCCACTCATGCTGGATCTTATGGAGTAAAAATCAAAGAATTAAGAATTGCTACACAAACCGATAAACAAAGAATAGCTAGCCAGGCTCTTTATGATGAGGCAGAGCAACTTAGATCACAAAATACAAACGAATCATTAGAAAAAGCATTTGCAATCTACAATAAAATACTCCCTGTCTGGCAACAAATTAACGATCAAGAAGGTGAAGCAGCTACTCTTAATGCTATTGGTTCAGTTTACTACACTAATAAACAATATGCAGAAAGTTTACAATATTTAGAACGCTCCTTAAAAATCTGGCAGTCTCTTAATAATCCTCTTTGGGAAGTTGCTACCTTAAATAGTTTAGGTACTGTATCTAGCGCAGTGCAAGATAATCGTCGCGCTCTTTACTTTTACTTAAAAGCCCAACAAGTTGCAACAAAGCTAAATGATCCTCAATGGCAAGCTTTTACCTTAAATGGACTAGGAAAAGTATCTTCTGATTTAGAAGAATTTGACCAAGCTCTAATTTATTACCAACAAGCTAGACTCTTAAAACGCTCTTTTGGGGATAAACGAGGTGAAGCAATTACGCTTACCCATTTAGGTAATATTTATAATCTTAAACAAGATTATTCATCTTCAATAGATTAAAAATCAATTTCAACAAGCATTGAAAAAGAAACAGGAACTTGCTGATTTACGCGGTGAAGCAATGACTTTTAATAATATTGGCTATCTTTATATGATACAAAGCCAAGAACAAAACTTCCAAAATTTTATTTATACAACTTATTATAACTATATCCTGAAGCAAAATGCCTTAGATACATTTAAGCAGGCTTTAGCTATTTGGCAAAAACTAGATGAGGTAGAAGAGCAACTAACTTCTTTATCCTTAATTGCTAAAACTTTCTCTGCTTTAGGAGATGAAAAAAACGCGGATAAATCCTTAAGCCAAATCAATTCCTTAAATACAAATTCTAGAAAGGCTTTAGAATTTACTAATTATGATAGAAAGGCTTCTGTTCCAAGTATTGATAAAACATCTCTACAAGCAAGCAATATATCAAATAATCAAACAAATACCATAATCTTGCCTAAGGTTGATAGTGAAGAACTTCCAATAGTTTCAAAAGCTTCAAAACCATCAAAAAAGATTATAGAGACTCCAACTAAAATCAACTTATCAGACGTAACAAGTGAACGACCTCTTAATTCTGCTTTAACAAAAACAAATCAAAGTAATTTAGAGCTAGAAAGTAAAAATATAAAAGCTGTTAATGATGAAATAAAAACTGTAAGTCAAGGAAAAGGTAAATATACTATTCAAGTTAGCTCACTATCTAATCGAGTAGAAGCTGAAGCAATGTGTAACCGCTTACGTAGCAGTGGTTTAACCTGGTATGTAGCTGAAGGTGTAGTAGCAGGTAAATCTGTTTTTCGTATCAGAACAGGACAGTTTCAAAACCCAGACGAAGCAAAAAAAGTTGCCACTCAGTTAAAAGAAAAAGGCGCGATTAGCCAATATTTTATTACTTCACAATAAAGTGCTTATTACAGCATAACATAAAAAAGTATTTTGATCTTAAACCCTAAGATGGCGAAATAACTATAGACAATGCCTAAGGCTAAAACTGTAAGCATTGTCTATAGTTATTTGTATCTTTTAAGTTATGCTGTAGTTAATCTAGCATTTTGCTATTTTGTATTATTGCTTATTCCTTTTTTCTAGAGTTTTTCCATATGGCTAAAGCTTCTTTTATAAAACCATAAATTATTTGTCTATTTTGGAAGATTAGTTTTAGCCAAGCTTTTTTAGTCATTTGTGGAAAATAAATACCTCTAAAAAAAAGCCGTGCAATAAAATGGCTAATACGGTATTCAATAGGTTTATGGCCTATAGACTCAATTGCTGCCGCGTTACGTTCTGGACTATAAGATTCTTGCCAGGCTTGATTAACTTCTTGCCTAGCTTCGGCAATTGTCATTTTTAGCGGTGTGTGTGCCATTTCAAAAGGTGCAAAATCCATCCAATGTTTAGGACGCGCTAGCCGACCTGCCTTTGCTAGTCTTTCATAAAGTGGAGTAGCGGGAAATGGGGTAAGTTGTCCAAAAACAGGCAACCCCGGCGGCCAAGAGCCAATTTGCTCCAGCGTACGTTCAGCCACGCCCAAAGTGTCATTATCCATACCAAAAATAAAAGAAGTAATTGCATAAACATTCCGCTCAGCTAATCTATTAAGCACAGTAGAATATTCATCAGGTTTACTAAATCCTTTATTAACATCTTTCATATTAATTGGATCTATTGATTCCATACCAATAAAAATCCATTTACCACCAGACTCAGCAATAAGATCTACTAATTCTTCATCACGTAATAAATTAGCACTAATTTGAGCTACCCAAGGAAGCTGTGCATTAGCACTAATAATATCTCTTAGTAAAGATTTAGTACGTTTGACATTAATCGCTAAATTATCATCAATAAAAAAGACAGCAATTTGTCCTTTTTCTTTCCTTGCACGCCTTTTAAGCATTAAAAGTTCTTCAACAACACTTTCATTAGTACGAAAACGGATAGAATCACCAAAAAACCCTGTTACAGTGCAAAACTCACAACCATAAGGACAACCTCGTCCTGTTTCAATTGGTACAACATGAAAATTTCCCCATCCAGTGCCTAAACGTTTTAATAGCGGTCGGAAAAACTTAGGGACAAGGTTAAATTGTTTTAAGTCTAATGTGTCCCAAGGAATAATTGGATAAGGTTGGAGACTTGGCTTTTTATCTTTGCCTTTTATATCTATTTCTGGCTGGTAAATATCCTTAAGTTGTCCATTAGCAACATCTCTAAGAATAATCGGCCAAGTTTCATCGGCTTCACCAAGAGCAACTGCATCTGCATGACGCACTCCACCATTTCTTCCTAGAGCTTCATCTGGCACTTCGCTAACGTGTGGCCCTCCCATAACTACAAGTATGTTTGCAGCACGAAGTGCATCAGCCATACGATAAGCTTTAGCAATCATTCTAGTCATTGCACCTATTCCAACAAGGTCAATTCCTTTTTCACGAACAAATCTTACTAATTCTTCTTCATTCATTGCATGAGTATTACCATCTACTAATATAACTTCATGTTCTGGGGGGGTAAGTGATTGTAGAAGAAACATCCATAGGTGAGGCATAAAATTACGTGTTACGCCATTATCAGGGTTATAAAGCAGTATTTTCATGTTGTATTCCTAACTGTTTATAGTTGATTTTAAACAGTTAGAGTACAACTATTTATAATTAACTATGTACCTAGCACCAAAATAGCACTGGTATTTAAGTTTTAGAAATAGGTGCTAATAACTAACACCTATTTCTATTAAAGTTTCGATATTTTCTTAAAAATTAAAGGTAAAGCTTGCACTTGCAGTGTTGCTATTAATAACAACTACTCGGTTAGCACCTTTGACAAGACTTAGTTTTTTCTTATTACCTTTTAAGCTAATTGAACTCTCAGTTTGCTGAGTAATTCTTGAGCTAATATCTTGTCCATTAACCGTAACTCTTGCTCCACCTGAACCAAATCCTTTACCTGTTATTGTTAGATTTGGCTTAACAAATGCTACATTATTAATTGCTGTTGCAGGATCTATAATCACGTCAAAACTAGTTTGTTCAGTTAATCCAGCACTATCAGTTACTATTACTACTACTGTCCCACCTTGAGTATCTGTTACTTTAGGAGCAATTAGTATTGTTCCGCTTCCATTACCATTATCTTGTAAGCTAACAAACCTTAAAGTTGAACCAATACTTAATCTTAAGCCTGTATTACCATCAGGATCACTAGCAGAAACACTAACCGTTTGTGTATTACCTGCTTGAACTGTTTGATTGGCAATAGACATAATTGTTGGAACTTGATTGGCTCTATTAACTGTTAAAACGGCTGTTTGAGTTTTAACAATTTGCCCTGATGTCCCAGTAATAGTAATTGTTATATCTCCCGCCACAGTGTTAGATGTAGTATTTACAGTTAAAGTAGTGTTGCCGCCTGGCAAAATACTACCAGCAGCTAAACTTGTTTGAACGGTTGTTTGATTAGTAGTAGCAGCTAAAGCAATTGATTGATTAAATCCTCCAACGCCTTGGCTATTAATTGTAAAAGTAGCATTGCTTCCAGCCGTTACACTTTGATTTGCAGGGCTAATAGCTAGAGTAAAGTCTTGTGCTTGTGGAGGAGGTGCAACATTAAGTTTTGTTTCATACATTCCACGTCCATGAGTTGCTAGACGTAAAATTCCTAGTTTTCCATTTACATCAATATCAAAAACTGCAACCATTGGCATGCCAGGAACAAGCCGCCAACTTTTACCACTATCTACCGTTTCAAATAAACCAAGGTCAGTGCCAACAAAAATATTATTAGAATCATTAGGGTTAATTGCTAAAGCATTAGCTGGAACATCTGGTAAATTTGCGCTAATATCCTGCCAACTACCCCCGCCCTTTGTACTCTTAAAAACATGTCCTGTGCGAAAACCTGATAAAGACACATAAACCGTGTTTGCATCTTTTGGATCTGGAGCTACATCACTAATATATCTTTGTGGTAAGTTTTCAGTAACATCTTGGAAAGTAGCTCCATCATCTTTGCTGGTAAAGACTGCCCCATCTGATGAACCTGTATAGATTACTGGTGCGCCTTTAGCAATACCAATAGCTGAAATAGCTCTGTTAGTTTGTCTAGTTAAACGCCCACTTATTGAAGACCAACTTTCACCTTTATTAGTCGTGCGATAAAGTCTAAATGTTCCAAAATAAAGAGTATCTGGTTTATTAGTATCTAGCTCAAAAGGCGCGTAAAACAATACATCATCAGTTTGGTTAATTCCGCTACGAACAACTCGCCAGGAACCTAAAACACCGCCAGAATCCGATCGGGCTGGGCCAATAAAGCCTCGTACATTAAAATAAGTATGATACATAGTACCAGGGTTAAACTGGTCAATTCTGGCAAACCCTCCATCCCCATCATCAGAGTGTTGCCATTCGGCTGTCCCGCTAAATAGATTTGTACCGTTATCTTGTGTTCCTCCAATAGTAATAGTTGGGTTTGTTGGATGAATAGAAACACTTTGAAATTGAGTTAAACTTAAGTTCCCATTAATGTTAGTAAAAGTATTTCCACCATCTGAGGTTGTCCAAATACCTCCATCACTACCTACAAACATCCGTCTTGGATTTCCAGGGGTAAAAATTATTGCATGGAAGTCTACGTGTGTATTTCTGCTAATATCAACCCAATTTTGCCCTCCATTAGTACTACGATAAATTCCTACACCACCAAAATAAACATTGTCAGGATTGCTTGGATCAACTTCTAAAACCTGATCATAGCTACATTGACAAGTAAAATCACCTTGTGGTTTACCTACTTTAGCCCAAGTATTTCCACCATTATCAGACCTATAAATATCTAAAATATCTCCTGTAATTAAGCTTTCAAAAGAAGCATAGACAATATTATTATTTGATCGAGCTACAGCAACATCTGGCCGTCCAAAATCTCTAGTTGGAAGTCCACCAGACAATTTAGTCCAGCTAGTTCCAGCATTTGTGGTCTTAAAAACTCCTTCACCCTCTAAAGTAGCGTAAATAATATTACTATTATTGGGATCCATCTCTATATCATAACCAAAAGCACCAATAGAACGGCTAGTAGTTATATTTAAGCTAGGATTAAAGGTTTGTCCACCATCTATAGATTTATAAATCCCATTAACGGCAATTTGTGGGTTAGTGCTAGATCCTATACCAGCAAAGCCAACTGTGCTTGAAACATAAAGAACATTTGTATTTCTAGGGTCTATAACAATTTTATTAAAACCACAGCCTGCAAAAGTATTAGCAGCAAATTGTCGCCAAGTACTACCACCATCAGTAGATTTTAGGATACCCATACCAAAAAATGTATCCCCTGAAAGATTTCCCTCTCCCGTGCCTGCATAAATAATATTAGAATCAGATGGGTCAATAGCAATTGCACCTACTGCTTGCGTTGGAGCATTGTCAGTTAAAGGTGTCCAACTCTGTCCAGCATTAGTTGTACGCCAAACACCCCCTTGCGCTCCACCCAAGTAAATTGTATTAGTATTGCGAGGATCTATAGCTAAACTTGTTACTCTTCCAGTTACATTTCCTCTAACATTGCCCTCTGTTTGACCATTAATAATTGGTGCTGGCCCAATAGCTTTTAGTGGTTCTGTTATATTTGAGGCAAATTTGGCTGGATATTTAACCTTATCAGCCTCTATTTTTTGAACTCCTTCTAAATGTTTCTCTAAAGGAATGGAATTAAAAGGAAAAGCACGTTGTTGATAAAAATGCGCTCCACGTTTTTTAGATAGGTCTAATTTTTCTAATTCGTCATGTGAAAATAAATCTTGAAAAGATTCTTTTGCTTTTTCAGCAATTTTTCTTTCAGGGTAGCTTTTACCTCTTTTTTGGGATTGCGCCTCAACTTGCCATTGCCAAGTTATTGATATTAATAAACCTAATATAAAAAATATTAGGCACTTCTTTTTATACATCTTTCACCTCATAAGTAATTTTGCAAATATTAAAAATTAAAAGTAAAGTTTGCTGCTGCACCACCGCTATTTGTAACAACTAGCTGATTAGCACCTTTAACAAGATTAAGCTTCTTTTTATTACCTTTTAGAGTAATTAAGCTATCTGATAGTTGCGTAATTTTTGAGCTAATATCTTGTCCATTAACTACAACTTTTACTCCACTTGTTCCAAATCCTGACCCTGTTATAGTAAGGTTAGGTTTAGCAAATACTGCATTGTTAATTACTACATTGCCACTTTGAGCAATATTAATTTTTGTTTCATATATTCCACGACCATGAGTAGCAACACGAAGAATGCCAAATCTTGCGCTTAAATCCATATCAAAAACCGTAACCATTGGCATACCAGGAACTAATTGCCAGTTTTTGCCTCCATCCATAGTTTCAAATAAACCAAGGTCAGTACCAACAAAAATATTATTAGAATCTGTAGGGTTAATTGCTAAAGCATTAGCTGGGATGTCTGGTAGATTCCCACTAATGTCTTGCCAACTACCTCCGCCCTGTGTGCTTTTGAAAACATGCCCTGTACGAAAACCTGATATAGATACATAAACCGTGTTTGCATCTTTTGGATCTGGCAAGATTTCAGAAATATATCTGTTAGGTAGATTATCTGTTACATTTTGAAATGATGCTCCATTATCTTTACTAATAAATACTGCCCCATCCGTTGAGCCTGTATAAATTGCACCATTTACTTTTGAGACTCCAATATTGGAAATAACATTTGGAGTATTTCTAGCAAGCCTTTGGCTAATTGGTGTCCAGCTAACTCCTTTGTTAACTGTGCGATAAAGACGAAATGTTCCAAAATATAGTGTATTAGCTTTACTTGGGTCTAATTCTAGTGGCGCATAAAACAAAACATCATCATTTTGATTAATTCCACTACGAGCATTGACCCAGGTATTAAAAGCCCCTGCTGAATCAGAACGTAGAGGCCCAATTAAAACACCTGGTAAATTAAAGAAAGTGCTATACATAGTGTTAGGATTCATTTGATCTATCCTAGAAAATCCTCCATCACTATCTAAGACATGTACCCAAGTATTTGTGCCATTATAAAGATTTGTTCCATTATCTTGAGTTCCTCCAATAGTAATATTTGCATTAGTTGGATGAATGGAAACACTTTGAAATTGGGTTAAGCTTAAGTTATTGTTGATGTTAAGCATAGTATCACCACGATCTTCAGAAATCCAAACCCCCCCGTCATTACCTACAACAATTCTACGTGGATTACCTGGAGTAAGAGCTATTGCATGATGGTCAACGTGTACATTTACACCTATTTCAACCCAGCTTTGACCTCCATTATCACTACGATAAAGTGAGACACCTCCAAAATAAACTATATTTGGATTAGTAGGATCTACTTCAATAAAGTTATCATAGCTACATTGACAAATATTTCCAAAGGCATTAGCAAAAGGTTTAGTTACTGAAGACCAGCTATTTCCACCATCAGTAGACCTAAAAATATTAAGTAAATCATCTGAACGTGAATCAGAAAAAGAAGCATAAAGAATAGATGGATTACTAGCAGCAATTCCTATATCAGGACGACCAAAACCAGTAGAAGGAAGCCCACCTGTTAATCTAGTCCAATTAGCTCCACTATCAGTAGTTTTGAAAATTCCTTGTCCATTGATTGTTGCATATAAAACAGCAGGATTATTTGGATCCATTGCTACATCAAAAACCGTGCTACCTGAAGCAGCAGCAGTAGTAATTCTTAGTGAAGGAGTAAAGCTTTGTCCACCATTAGTAGATTTGTAAACTCCGTTAATTGCCAAAGTAGGGTTAACACCTCCAGAAATTCCAGCAAACGCGCTAGCAATACCAGCATAAATAACATTGGTGTTACTTGGGTCTATTACTACTTTATTAACAGCACGTCCAACAAAATCATCTACTGCTAGATTTTGCCAGGTTTGCCCTCCATCAGTAGATTTTAGGATACCCATCCCAAAAAATGAATCTGCTGAAAAATTTCCTTCTCCCGTTCCAGCATAGATAATATTAGAATTTGTTGGGTCTATTGCAAGTGAACCTATAGCTTGCGTAGGTGCATCATCTGTTAGGGGTGTCCAACTTTGACCACCATTGCTAGTACGCCAAACGCCTCCTTGCGCTCCTCCTAAGTAAATTATATTAGTATTTTTTGGATCTATTGCTAAGGCAGTAACTCGCCCAGTAACATTTTGACGTTGACCATTAACCGTTCCACTACCAGCAGGTGCTAAAGTTCGACCATTGGAAATAGGAGCAGGGCCAATAGCTTTTAGTGGTTCTACCAGGTTACTACTAGCTAGAGCTTTTATATTATTTTCTCTAACTTGTCTGATAGCTGATAGGCGTTGATCTGAAGGTAAATACTTAAAAGGGAATATTCTTTGACGGGAAAAATGTTTAGAACGTTCTTTAGCTAAATCTAATCCTTCTAATTCTGCTTCAGTAAAAAACTCTGTAGCATTTTGTTTATCTTTACTTTGTTTAGCTAATTTTTTTGCTGCTCTAGCGCGTTCAGATGGGCTTTGTTTAGATTGTGCTTGGGTTGATAAAATTTGAAGATTTGAAATTATTAGTATATTTGTTAGTAGTAATAGACAGAAACCTAACCACTTTGTTTTCATCAAAAACCTCATTTAGCAATAATTATTGGTATGTTGTTTGTGGGACAAAGATAAAAAAGTGGTTAATTTTAATAAATCTTTAATAGTTTGGAAAGTAGATTTATCAACTTAAAGTATATTAACTAGAGTAACTAATTGATAAAAAACCGACATAATGCTAGTTCTTAAGCACGTATTTATTAAAAGTAAAATTTTTGTATATTAATTATTTTTTATTGCCAAAAGTTTTTATTAGTTCTCTTACAGCATCCCTAGCTTTATTTAAGCCATCTACGCCTTCCTTAACTTTATTAAGTACATTTGGGAGTTCTATAAAATTTACATTTTGAGCAGCAAACCAATCAGAAGCTTCCTGGGTTTGATCGGCCTTAAATTCTAAAATCTGATGACAATAATCTAACCACTCTAGAAGCTTTTCACTCTCATCTTTAATTATTTCAGCATTAGGAAAGCTAGCTAATGAGTCAATACTTTGTGCTTTTCCTGAAGGGTCTTGGTTATTAGCACCATAATAGCGTTCAATAATAGAAGAGTTACCTAATAATTGTGTTCGTTTATGAGTTTTTTCTGTATTTTGTTCTGGATTAAAACTAGAAAGTGTTTGGAGCATTCCTGTTAAGCCTTTAACGTCTTTACTAATTTCTAGTCCGGCTCCAGCAAATTTAGCAATAATTACAGTAATGTTATCTTGTCCTCCACGCTGTTTAGCAATATCAACTAGTTTTTGACAAGCTAGATGAGGCTCCATATTTTCACTAAAAAATAACATTTCTCCTGTAGTAACTAGATTAGAAAGACCATCTGAACAAAGTAGCAGTGTGTCTCCTTGTTTAATTTGAAACATAATAACAGCTACTTGAACAGCATCTTGGGCACCGATGGATTGTAAAATCACATTTCTACGTGGATGTTCTACAGCATCTTCTGGTTTTAATAAACCCTTAGCAATTAATTGAGCAACAAAGGATTGATCTGTAGTTACTTGTTTGATGTTAGCTCCACGAATTAAATAAGCTCTACTATCCCCAACCTCTGCAATATAAGCTTGGTCATCTTCAATTAAGGCTGCGGTTACAGTAGCACCCATGCCTTTTAAGTGCGGTTGTGTTTCCCCTTCTTGCCAAACAACATGATTAGCTTCTTCTACTGCTGCAATCACTCGGTCATGAGGAGAAATATTACGTGACATTCTCATTAAAGCGTCTTTTACAGACAAAACTGTTAATTCACTAGCTAGTTCACCATATTCAGCCCCACCCATACCATCAGAAACAACTAGAAGCAAAGCATTTTCTCCTACTCTATGTGTAGTTTCACACCAAGAAGGTAAGCTTTGACCCGCAACCAGGTCGGCTAAAATAAAATTATCTTCATTGTTCTTACGCACCATACCAACATCAGTAATTGCCGCTATAGTACAAGTTATTGTGCTGTCCATAAACAATGCTCCCAATGTTTTTTAGTCTGTTGAAAATTATAGTGGCACAATTAATATTGCTAGTGTTTGCTAGATTGCCAACAGCAATTTATTATTAGTCTATATTTTAGCTGGTAGTTATTTAGAGAAAACTAGACATCATAATAAGCTGATAACTAACTAGAGTAAAGTGTAAAATTTACATTGTTGAAAAGAAAAGTTTATTTTTAATAAACTATGTTCTTACTACCAACTAAAATTTTTTCTAAACATAATAAACCCCATGAAAAACTTTAAATTAAAACTTTTGCCTTTTTTATTAATTTTCCTTTTAACAGCATTGTGTTTCTATAATTCTTTAGCTGGTGATTTTGTACTTGATGACACTTTTACCATTGTAAATCATGAATTAATAAAAAGCTTGACAACAATTCCTAAACTCTTTACTAGCAACTATTGGGGTGACCTCTACCCTACTGGCCTTTATCGCCCTTTGACTAGTTTAACCTATGCTTTTAATTATGCTATGGGAGGTCTTGACCCCTGGGGTTATCATTTAGTTAATTTATTACTTCATGCTTTTAACAGCCTTGTAATTTATTGGCTAGTAAAACGTTATACTTCAAAAGATACTTTAGCACTATTTACTGCTCTGATTTTTACAGTCCATCCTATTCATACTGAAGCTGTTAGTAATATTTCTGGTCGTGCAGAACTCCTTACAGCTACTTTTGCTCTACTATCCTGGGCAAGCTACTATTTAAGCAAAGAAAACTCTCAATACTACTTACTTTCTTTACTACTTTATTTCTTCTCACTAATTGCAAAAGAAAGCGGTATTACTCTTATAGGTGTTTTAATATTATCAGATATTTGTAAATATTGGCCTTCTTGGTCTATAAAAAAGTTACTTAAAGGCTATACAGGTTATTTAGCCGTAGCAGGCGTTTATATAGCTATCCGCATCTATGTGTTAAATAATTTAGGTATGCCAGATACATGGATTTATTGGCGTGGAATAGGCTTTAGTACTAGGTTTTACACTATGTCTTTAGCTTTTATTAAGTATTTTCAATTGCTAGTTTGGCCTAGTGATCTGGTTGGAGATTATGATTTTAGCCAAATTCCTAAAACTTCTAGCCCTAATTTATGGGTAATCTTATCGTTGTTAGTAATACTTACTACACTATCTACAGGTATTTATTTACTTTGGAAAGAAAGACTAACAGCTTTTGCAATATTATTTTTCTTTGTTACTATTAGTATTGTTTCTAATATTTTTATTCCAACTGGAATTATTATAGCTGAACGTCTACTATATTTCCCTTCTATAAGTATTTGTCTACTTTCAGCAACAGGACTTTACTGGCTTTACTCAAAAGAAGATAAACTTAAATATTTAGCAGTATTTTTTCTTACTATAATTATTATTGCTTCAGTAATAAGAACTTATTACCGTAATATTGATTGGCTTTCTAGCCGTAACTACACAGAGTCATTAGTACGTATTGCACCTAATAATATCAAAGGTCTTGGAGCAATGGCTTTAACTTATGTAGGCGAAGGAAAATATTTAGAAGCAGAAAAATTACTACTACAAGCTATTGAAATTGCACCAGAAAAAGCCACAGCTAAAGGAATGCTAGGACATGTTTATTATTTACAGGGTCGTTATGATGAAGCCATAGCATTAATTAAAAAAGCTATTGAAATTTTTCCTGATAATGACCCTTCTCAAAGCTATCTTTATATTGATTTATCAAGAATTTATCAAAAGCGTAAAGACTATAGTTTAGCAATAGAAGCAATGCAACAAGCCATCCGACTATCTCAACCTGATGCACTACTTCATCAAGAGTTAGCTACATTATTTTTTGAAACAAATGATTTAGCTAATGCCAAAATAGAACTAGAACAGGCTGTTAGTATAAGTCCTGCCTTAGCAGAACCTCATTATAATTTAGGTATTTTGCTAAACACATTAAACCAGCCTCAAGCAGCATTTGAGCATTTGCGCCTTGCAACAGAACTTGAGCCAAACAATGCTATTGCCCGTAATTGGTATGGTAAAGCTTTACTTGGACAAGGGAAATTTGCTCAAGCCATAAATGAATTTACTGAAGTATTAAAATTATTAACGCCTAAAAATAGTTTAGAGGCAGAAACCTACAATAATCTTGGGGTGGCATATAGTCAAATGCAACGCTATAATGAAGCTCGCAAAGCCTTTGAAAAAGCCCTAAGCATTGATCCAAATTATATTAATGCAACAAAAAATTTGGCTCGTCTTGATTAGTTAAAAGCTAATTAGCCATTTATGTCACATATAAACAACCAAGAAAATCTACCATTACATGTTTTTGAGAAATTTGGCCTAGCTCTTTTAGCTGGACTATTAGTTTTTTTGGTAGTTCTTTCTTTAAGAGTTAATGTACATTACTATGATAGTTATGAGTATATTAATAATGCTAGGCAATTAGTAGGTATTCAAACCCGTTATGATATACCCCGTCCACCTTCTTTTTCTCTTGTGCTACTACCATTTGCATGGCTAGCTAAAGTCTTAGATTCAAAAGCCATTATTGAACGTTCCCCATATTTTATAATGACAACAGCTGGTTTTGGCTGTCTTTTAATATTTTGGCAAATGTTACGTAAGCTTATTGCTAGAGAATTTGCTATGCTAGCAACATTGTTACTTGCTTTTAATGCTATGTTTTTGCACTACTGGATTTTTCTTATGCCAGAAGTGTTTGCTTGCTTTTTAATTATGGTTTACTGGCAAGCTGTCTCTAAAGAACGTTACCTTATAGCAGCAATTGCTCTAGGGCTAATCTTTAATTTGCGCTATCAGCTTCTACCTTTAGGTGTTTTAGGTGTTCTTTACGCTGTTGCAACTGATAGAAGTAATTGGGCAAAATTAATTAAAAATTGGGCATTTGTGGCTTTTATCTCTTTAGTGATATTGCTAGGCTTCCATTACGTAGCAATTACTTGGGGAGCAAAAATAGATTTTAGTGGGGGTATGAAATATCTTACAAGCTGGTTAGATAGCCTATATTTAGGTGTTAGCCAAACTAAAGACCGAGGCAGTTATATTGATTCTGTTGCAATTGAGTTAGCACATTTATTTTATCATGTTACTGCTCCTATATTAATAATTGCTCTAATAGGAATGCTTAAGGCTATTTATTGTAGAGAAAAGTTAGATTGGATATTTTTACTTTGGTTTTGGGGCGTTTACTTAACACTTTCACTAATACTTGTTCCTACTCGTAAAGAACCTCGCTACTATACAGTTGTTTTACCACCTATTTATTACTTTTTTGCTAATGGCTTAAGCATAGTTTGGCCGTTTTTAACACAACGTCTACAAGAAGCTAATAAAGTATTACGTACTAGTTTACTAGTAATTTTTTCTTTAGCTCTATTTAGCCCTGCAATAGTAAAAGCTCAAGCAGAAATTATACGCCTTTGTGATAGTAGTTATACTAGAACAACTGGTCATGACATAGCTAATATAATTAAGCCAAATTTAGATGATAACAAAACTGTTTTTTGGATTGGCGGCTATTATACTATTGTTCCTGAAAATTATCTGTTTCACCCTTCAGAGCGATATTTCTTTTTTAATTTATTTTCTAATGCTTTAAGTTTTTATTTTGATCGTCTATGTCTTTTTAATTACACAGAAGAATTTATTTATAAAGGTGCTGTTGGTTCATATGCGGTTATAAATAAAAGTGATTGTATGGATTGTTTTGAAAATACATTTTCGCCTCCTAAGCCTTTAACCATTCATAAAATAGAGCGTCAAACTAAGTATTTCCTTAGTGGAAAACCTTTAACTAAATTAGAAGGAAATTTAACTACCTCATTTGCAATTTTTAAATCAGAATTAGGCCAAGAGCTTTATGTAACAGAAAACACAAGCAGTTTATTTATTGATAACCAACTAGATCAGCCTGATGCTATAGTTCAATTTATTTATATTGGCGAACGTTTGCCTTTTTACCCAGAACCATCACTATTTGGACTACCTCACCAAACCCCAATAACTGCTAGACGTAAACTTGCTAATATAGATTTTATTTTGGTGACAGAATTATCACCTACACTTGGTGAAGTTCGTTAATTAATCTAAAATTAGCTAAATTTATTTTTTAAGGAGTTCTTATGTCGAACGTAATTCCCTACGATCCTAAAGATCGTAAACAAGCTAAGTCCTGGATGCGTTCAGCAATAACCTTTTACCCAATTTACTTAAATTGATGTATAAGTTACTTACTGATTCAAGAGTTTCTAAAGCTGATAAAACCGTCCTTTTAGCAGTAATTGTCTATGTCATCACCCCACTTGATTTTATCCCTGATTTTTTCCCTTTTATTGGTCAAGTAGATGATATGTATTTAATAGCAATTTCTATTTTAAGGTTAATTAATCGGGCATCAGATGAAGTAGTAGAAGAACATTGGGACGGTTCAATTAAGATTAAATCTTTAGTTACAACAATTTCCAATCTAGCTAGCTTCTTTTTACCAAAACCTGTACGTAATTTGTTAGTAGGAAATTTAGATAAGCCAGCAGAAATAACAGACATTAGTTCATATATGGAAAAGCGCGAAGCTGTAGAAGCTCCTAAAAATCCACAAAAGTAAATTTAACTTATTTATCACCTAGATTTGAGGTCAGTCATGAGGACATCAAGAATAATTATTTGTTTATCAATTTTGCTGCTCTTTTTAATTCCAAGTTTTAGTTATGGACAGCAAAATAATGAAAATCGTCGCGCTCAATTATTAAAAGACATTCGTTCAGAAGATCGCCGTATTCGTCGTAAAGCTGCCGAGGATCTAGGCCGATTAGGTGATGAACAAACCATTCCAGCACTTGTTTTTACTCTTAAAGACCCAGATCAATTTGTAAGTGCTGCTGCTGCACTTGCACTAGGTGAAATTAAAGATAAACGTGCTATTGACCCACTAATAGAAATCCTGCGTAGTAGCAATATTGAAACCCGTGGTGCTGCTGCTGTAGCTCTAGGTCGTATTGGCGACAATCGAGCAATAACATCATTGTTACCATTATTAAATGATATAGAAGCCTATCCTCGTTCTTCTGCTATTAGTGCATTAGGTCGTATTGGAGATAGCAGCGTTATTAATTCCTTAACAAATATTTTAGTAAAAGATGCTGACGCTCAAGTACGTACTGCTGTAGCTGAGGCTTTAGGCCGTATTGGAGATAAAAAAGCAGCAGAACCATTAATTAAAGCCTTAAAAGATAGTAATAATTATGTACGCACAGCTTCAGCCGTTGCACTTGGTGAAATTGCTGGTGATACTGCTACAGTAGCTTTAATTGAATCCTTAAAAGATCCAGACCGCCTAGTTCGTTCTGCTGTAGCTGAATCTTTAGGACGTGTCCAAGACCTTAGAGCCGTCCGACCATTAATTGAGGCTCTAGGCGATCCAGATCAATTTGTTCGTACTAATGCCGCTTATGCCCTAGGTCGTTTAGGAGATCGTCAAGCTGTTGAACCTTTAATGGATGCTGTCCATTTAGATGATGCTCGTGTAAAAAACCGTGCTATTGATTCATTAGGAACCATTGGAGATGCTCGCGCACTTCCAATTTTAATTGATAGCCTACAAGATAAAGACCGTGTTGCTCGTAGTAGCAGTGCAATAGCTTTAGGTAAAATAGGGGATAAACGCTCTGTTGAACCATTAATTCGCGCCCTAGCTGACCCTGACAGCAACACCCGCCGAGCTAGCGTAGAAGCTTTAACTAAAATAGCTGATCAACGAGCCTTTGAATCTATTGCTAACCTAATAAAAAACGATAATGACCCAACAGTAAAGAGTAGTGCTATTAATTCTGTTGCTAAACTTGGTGGTGTACGCGCAATTGAACCTTTGATGGAAATTTTCCAAGGTAAATCTTTAGAACTTCGTAACCAAGCGGCTATAGCACTTGCTCAAATTCAGCGTCCAGAAACAGTTAATGCAATACTAAGTCTAATGCCTCAAGTAGATCTAGCTAATATAAATAATTTACGTTCGCCTTTGTCGCTATTTTTCAAAGAAGCTGGAAATGAGGCTCTTGATCAGTTAAATCTAGCCTTAAAAGATAGTAATGTTGCTACCCGTCAGCAAGCTTTACTGTTATCAGCAATTCTAGCTGACAGTAGTTCTAGCCAAAATTTAATTGCTGGTCTAAAAGATCAAAGCTCTGAAATACGTGCTTTAGCAGCATTTTTACTAGGTCGTAGCCGGGATTTACGTTCTGTTAATGCTCTACGTGAAGCTTTATCAGACCAAGAAGCTACTGTGCGTTCACGCGCTGGAGAAGCATTAGATTTAATGGGAGTACAAAAATATGAGCCTCCTAAAGTTATTTCTGATGCTAATGCACTTGCTAAAGTAGATAATGTAACTACAGACAAAACCTTAGTTGATAACTCTATTAATACTCAATTAAAACAGCCTCCTCAACCATTACCAGAAACACCAAAAACCACTTTATCGCCCACAGTTTCAGCTAATCGCACAAATAGTATTCCTACTATAGTAAATGGCATTGATACAAGTAGAGTTCCGCTTCCTCCAGCAAAAACTAGCGATAATAAAGACTTAGTAGTTACTAATAAACCTTCTACTGTTAATTTACCTAAAGAAGAAATAAATCAAACTGCACAAACTCTAGAAACTCCTAGCAATACAACTACAGCAACTAACCCTAATAAAAATAATAGTCCTGTTAACACTCAACTAAACAATAGCAATAATTCAAATAATTCTGTAGCTGTAAATAACTCTAATAATTCAAATAATAATTCTATAGAAACAAATAAAAATTTAACTATTAATCCTTCAGATAAAAATGAAATTAAAGTTAATAAAAATGAGATCAAAAAAGTTGAAGAAAATAATGAAATTGCTCGTTTAGAAACTACTGAAATTACTAAACCAGTTTTACCTAAGCCCAAACCTAATTTAGTAGCTAAAAATGAAACTGCAATGATTTCTTTGCTTGAAAAATTACTTAAAGAACAAAATCTTTATGCTGGAAGAAAAGGAAATTTTGCTGACTTACAAACATTAATCGATGAAGGAACTTTAGAAGATGAAATTGCCAATGGTGAAATTAACGGTTATGAATTAACACTTTATATTAGTCCAGCAACTAAAAAGCGTGCAGCTAAGTTCTTTATTATTGCCACACCTAGCAAATATGGAGAAAGTGGAGAAAGATCATTTTTTATGGATGAAACAGGAATAGTACGCGCTAACCAAAATAATATTGCAATACAAGTAGGACAAGTTTATGGCAGTTGGAATCAAATCAATAATTAATAAATCAAATGTTTTCTTATTTTGTTCATGCCTAGTTTTAGCAACAACTCTTTCTTTTTCTAGTAATGCTTTAGCGCAGAGTAAAGCTACTAAGAAAAATAACAAGGCTGAACCAATAAAAACTGTTAAAGAAGCAGTTAAAGAGACAAAAGAAATTCCAATTCAAGAAAATAAACCGGCTGAAATTGACCCCATTAGCCAATTTGAAAGCGATGTAGCAGAGCAAAGAGTTACAGCACTAAATAAATTACTTACTGACAATAACCCACAAATAGCTGATTTTATTACTCGTGCATTAAAAGATATTGATTGGTTAGTGCGAGCTAATGCACTACAAGCAATTGCTAGGTTAGACGTTAAACAACGGTCTAAATTGTTGCCAAAAATTATAGAAGCTAGCAAAGATTCTTATTGGTTTGTACGAGGCAGCGCAACAATTGCCATAACAGAACTAGCCCGCCAAAAACATCCATCAGAACAAGCCTTTATCCAACAAACATTTAACTTACTTATCGAACTTCAATTAGATAGCCATCCTTTTGTGCGTAAACAAAGCATTCCAGCCATTTTAGCTGTCAACCCCAAAGAAGCTATTAAATTTATTGCTCCACTACTTACAGATGAAAATAGTGATGTAGAATGGCTTTCGGCTATTACATTAGTAAAAATAAATGATAAGCAAGCTGTAAGTTATCTTCATAATGCACAACAGTTAAAAAGAACTTCTAGCCATATTTATGCTAGTGCATTATATCATTTTGGGGAAAAAGATTTCCTCCCAATTTTGTTAAGCAATTTAGATAAAGTAGATATTGCGCTAAAACGTGAACTTATCCATATCCTTTGTCAAGCAAATGACTTACAAACTGTTGAGGTTTTAACAAAAACCTTAAAAACTTCTCTTGCAGAAGATCCAAGAGATGAAAAAATAATTTTTGAAATAATCCCCACACTAAGCAAATTACCTAGTCCAACAAGCTTAGAAATTCTAAAAACTTTACTAGTAGATCCAGACCGTAAAGTTCAACTATCAGCAATTCAAGCATTATCCGACACAAAAAATCCTAAAGTAGTAGCAGTTTTAATTGGACAACTTTTATTAGCTCGTGATAGAGAGTTTGGAGATAGTTTAGTTAAAGCAATTTCCACATTCCAACAAGTAGAGACTGTTGATGCACTTTTTAAGGTTCGTAAAGATGAAAATGGAAAAAACCGTCCAGCAATAGACTTTGCTTTAAGCAAAATGGGAATAACCATTGATAATTTATCGCTAGCAATTAGAAGCGGTAAAACTCCTAATTGGCAAACACCCCGTGCTGCTGCTCGTTGGCTTGCAGCATTAGGTGTTCCATCAAGCTTAGAACCTCTAGTAGCGGCACTTAATCATCCTGATGTACAGGTAAGAACAGAAGCAGCACAAGCTTTAGGAATGTTTGGCGACCGTGCAGCGATTGAGCCATTAATTGCACTTTTAGCAGACCCAAACCCAACAGTAAAAGAAGCTACAGTTGAAGCATTAAAAACTTTAGGGATTAATTCAGAAGCTATTACAGCTAGACTTAACTCTACAGATTGGCGAGTGAGGGCCGATGCTGCAAATCTAGCTGGTAGAATGGGAATAAAAGATGTTGTTCCACTGCTTGTTGCTAATGTAGAAAGCGGTGAAATTTCTGCTCGACTAGAAAGCATCAATGCTTTAGCAAAATTAAAAGACAGCCAAGCCACTAAAGCTTTAATTGCTGTTCTTGAAGATGAAAATGCAGCAATTCGCGCTACTGCTGCTGTTGCACTTGGAAATCTTGGAGATGAGCAGGCTGCTGAACCCCTAGTAAAAATGCTTACTAGTTATGATGTAGCCCTTGGAGCTTTAGCAGCAGATTCATTAATTAAACTTTCCTCCAATAACGCAACACCAGCATTAATTAAAACCTTGTCTTCTCGTAATTGGAGAGCTAGAGCGCAAGCAGCAAGAATACTTGGGCATTTACGCCCACTTAGTGCTATAACAGCTTTAATTAGATCGTCGGGGAACTAATCGTTATGGTGTGGCTCGTGCTTTAGCAACTATTGGTAATAATTCTGTTGATGCACTCTGTCAATTACTTACTGACACTGACGAATCTTTAAGAATTTTAGCTGCTAATGTACTAGCCGAAATTGGCGATAAACGAGCTATTGAGTCATTAGTTAATGCTTTAGGAGATGATCGTTTTATTGTTCGTTCAAGTGTAGCAGTTGCAATAGGAAGAATGGGGGAAGAAGCCTTAAATCCTGTCTTAGATTCGCTACAATCAAAAAATTCACCTCAACGACGAGCAGCAGCAGCATTAGCACTAAAAAATTTGGGGCTACGTCAAGCAGCCCCAGCCTTAGTGTTAGCTTTATCCGATAAAGAGGATACAGTAAGAGCTAATGCCGCAGACGCATTAGCAACAATAGGAGACACAAGCGTTTTAGCAGCTTTAACAGCTATTGCCAAAAATGACCGTGCTGATACCGTTAGAGCCGCTGCACAAAGAGCTATTAATGAAATTCAAAGATAATCTACTTCTTTAACAAAGAAGGTTTCTTTTGTGCTGTTGGGGTTAGAAAAATTACTGTCTCACCAGCAGCAACCATTCCTGCTTCACGAGCTAGGGTTTCTACTGTTCGTGGATCTTTTTCAATAGATTCTATTTGACGTGCTAGTCTAGCGTTTTCTAATTCTAGTTGCTGTATTTCTTCGCTAACTTGTTGATGATTAACTTTTGCTTGAGCTAATTCATTACGTGTATGAACATTTAAAGAATAGCAAAGTCCTGTTGCAGCTAGTAAAACCATCGCTACCCAAACATAAGTGGGGATTTTTAGGGCAGAAACCACTTGATCAAGTGTTAACTGCATTGTGGATTTAAAATCCGTTACTAGGGAAGTATTTGCTACCCGGTTCAAAGCTCACCTCCAAAAGTTTGTCCTAATAAATATATTAAGTATTTTAATCTTAGATAGATTATTTTTATAGATTAACTGTATATTTTTGCTTATTGGATTATCGTCTAATTGATTTGCTCTAGTTTTAGGAATGAGCATTTAAGGGGCATCTGACGATAATGCGAATTTAGCACGAGCGATCATGTCAGTGCAACAAGTTTTTCCTTGTGAACAACTTCTGAGATGTAGTTAAACTATTAGCTCAACTATTTTGCTAAAATTTTATTAAAATAAGCTAGATAATTTACTTATACCCAATCCTCAAATTCACCTTCGTTTTCCTCGGAAAGCTTATTAGGTAAGTAAAAAGATTCTCCAACTATTTTTAATGGAAACACCCTAACAAATGAATCATTTAAAGGTTTTTTACATTTGCCATCACCTAAATCAAACTCCCAATTATGCCAAGGACAAACTACAGTTGTGCCTTCTTGATAACCATTACTTATAAAAGTCCCCATATGAGGACAAATATCTTCTATTGCATGATAATTTTTTCCATCAAAGTAGATCGCAATTCTATAAGTATCATGCACAATTACTAGTGGTTGTCCTTCTAAAACTGCTACTAGATTACCTACTTTTACATACCCTGAAAGATCTTCTCTATAATCCATAAAATTTTATGATTTTTCCTGTTGATTGTATAAATAAGATATTAATGATTCTGCTGTTCTACCAGATGCTACTGTACCAGATGAATAACCTTCTCCATAATACATCACTTCCCATTCCCTTAAAGTTAGTTTTGGATCCTTCGCTAAGGCAATAATCAAAGGTGTTTCCTGGTAGTCTGTACCTATTAAAACATTGTAAATAACAAATATATTGTCAAATATTTCCATCTGCCCGTAATACCAAACATTTCCAAACCCAAACCAACTTTTATTTAATTCCTCATAACTATGTGTATCTAAATAACTTTCATATATTGAACACTTGTTTTTATCAAAAAAACTGCTAGTATAACTACTTTTTTTAACCTTTACATAACTATCTGGTAAGTTGTTATCTATTACCTCTCTAAGTCTCTTAGCATCAGATGGCTCAAATTTAGCTATAAAAATAGCATCTGGGCCATTTGACCCTAAAGCCCAACGCCAGTGAAGTAACTCGTCCATAAATTCTCCTTTCTATCAAATTTTATAAAACTGTGTTTCTAATGCAATATTACCAGTTGCTTTTGGATAAATATTAATTTATTTTGATTTGTGATTTTTTTCACTTGACATAAAATTTAGATAGTGTAATCTATACACTAATTAAATCAAGGAGCAATAAAATGTCTGTTGAGCAATTTAGCAGTAGTTTAATGACGGATCTTTATCAACTAACAATGGCAGCCGGATATTTTACACATGGACAAAACCAACAAGCAAGTTTTGAATTATTTGTTCGACGAGTAGCAAAAAACCGTAACTATTTGGTTTCTGCTGGGTTAGCACAATCTCTTAACTATATTCTTAATCTACGTTTTAGCTCATCAGATATAGAATACTTAAAATCTTTAACTGTATTTCAACATGTAAAGCCAGAGTTTTTTGATTATTTGCGTGATTTTCGTTTTAGCGGCGATGTGTGGGCAATGCCTGAAGGAACTTTGGTTTTTGGCAACGAGCCAATTTTGCGAATTACTGCCCCTTTGATTGAAGCTCAAATATTAGAAACTTATTTGCTTTCAACAATAAATTTTCAAACTTTAATTGCAACTAAAGCAGCAAGAATTGTTACAGCCGCACAACAAGACGGTAAAAAACGTGCAGTTTTAGAATTTGGCACACGTCGCGCCCATAGTCCCTTTGCTGGAACTTATGCCGCACGTGCAGCTTATTTAGGTGGGTTTGCTGGTACTTCAAACTTAGCAGCAGGTCAAAGTTTTGGGATTCCTGTTTATGGAACAGCCGCACATGCTTGGACTTTAGCTTTTGGCGATGAATTAACAGCATTTAGGAAGTTTTATCAAGTCTTCCCTGACACAAGCACTTTATTAATAGATACTTATGACACATTAGCAGGTGCTAGAAATGCTGCAAAAATCGGCACGGGTGTTAAAGGTGTAAGAATTGATAGCGGTGATTTAGCTGCCCAAAGCTTTGAGGTAAGAAAAATTTTAGATGAATCTGGTCTTAATCAAACCAAAATTGTTGTTAGCGGAGACCTAAACGAACACTCAATTACAGAACTAGTTAAAGCTCAAGCTCCTGTAGATACTTTTGGCGTTGGTACAGAACTTTCAACTTCTCGTGATCTACCTGCTTTAGGTGGGGTTTACAAACTAGTAGAAAAAACTAATTCTGACGGTAGCCGTCAATTTACTGCTAAATTTAGCTCAGAAAAAATTACTCTGCCAGGATCTAAACAAGTCTTTCGCCACTATGACCAAGATGGAAAATATTTATCCGACACAATTGGACTTGCTGATGAAAAAACTCCTGATAATAGCCATCCTTTACTTGTTGAAGTAATTAAAAATGGTGAATTAACCGATGCTGGAAAAGTTGATTTAACAACTTCACGAGCTTATCTAGCTGACAGCCTAAGCAAATTACCTAGTAAATATCATCATTTTACCGAACAAGCTATTTACCCTGTAGCTATTAGCGACGCGCTAAATAATCTGTTAGCACAGGTTAAAGCTAATTATCTTAAATAACTTTTGGGAACGTGGACATCTTGTTCGCATGCGGGAGAGACTCCCGCCCTCCCATTTTAATTAAATATGGAGAAAGTTTTATGGCTAGTAGAAAAATGGTTTTTGTTGACATTGATACACAATTTGACTTTATGGATCCTAAAGGAACGCTTTTTGTTCCTGGTGCGCCGGAAATTAATGCTAATCTAGCTAAATTAGTTACTTATGCACAAAAAGAAAATATCCCTGTTGTAGCTTCTGTAGATGCTCATCCAACAGATGATCCAGAATTTGCGCAATTTCCTCCTCATTGTGTGCGTAACACTGCGGGCCAAGAAAAAGTCGCTGCAACCTACATAGCCACTGCAACAGTTATTTCAGCAGAAAAACAACCTTTAAAAATAGAAAATAATGCTATTGTGTTAGAAAAAACTATTTTTAGCGTGTTTGGTAATGAAAACGCTGAAGCTGTTTTTCGTGAGTTAGATGCGGAAAAATACTTTGTTTTTGGTGTTGCTACTGATTATTGTGTAAAAGCTGCTGTTTTAGGGCTGTTAGAGAGAGGTTTTTCCGTTGCAGTAGTCGAAGATGCAATCAGCGGTGTTACTCCTGAAACTAGTTTAGCTGCACTTGATGAAATGAAACTTGCAGGAGCAGAATTTGTTCGCACCCTAGATTTAGTTAATTAAATCAATAGCTTAGGAGTGTTTTTTGCAGAAAAGTCAAATTGTTTCTAAAGATAACCAAGATAATTTTGTTCCAGCACTAGAAGATCGCCCCTCTGTAACAGTAGATATAATTATTTTTACTGTAGATAGCAAAGACTTAAAAGTCTTGCTAATTAAACGCAAAATCGCACCTTTTAAGGGTATGTGGGCAATTCCTGGCGGCTTTGTACGTCATGGAGAAACTTTATCAGAAGCCGCTAAACGGGAATTAAACGAAGAAACCAACGTTACAGATATTTACCTTGAACAACTTTATAGCTTTGGTGATCCAGGTCGTGATCCTCGTGCCTGGGTCATTACGGTTGCTTATTTTGCTCTAATTGGCTCTGATAAATTAGAACTTAGAGCCGCTACAGATGCAGAAGAAGTTGCATGGCATTCAATGTATAAGTTGCCAGAACTTGCCTTTGATCATGAAAAAATCCTTAAATATGCTCTTGAAAGACTTAGAAATAAATTAAGCTATACTACTGTAGGATTCCAACTTTTACCACAAAAATTTACTTTAACCGAATTGCAACGAGTTTATGAGATAATCTTAAACCGTCCAATAGATAAAAGAAATTTTCGTAAAAAAATTCTTTCTGAAAACATGCTAACTGAGTTGCAAGAAACTAAAATGGATGGGATTCATCGCCCTGCTAGGCTATATAAATTTGCTGGAAATGATTTAGATAACCCATAACCCATAGACTATAGATCTCAAGAAAAAGATTTTGATATTCTAAAAGCTGAATTCCCTATTTCATAGGGAATTCAGAACTTCATCTGTCGAAGTATTTATCTTTAACTCTATAGCTTTATTCAACTTATCTTTAATTGCTTCTACTTGATCTTCGGTGTGATCTTGACGCAAATGTATATCATTTATGCTACTTTGGACATAACGGCGATGAGCCTTATATTCACCTTCTAAACGAGCAAAACCTTGGCTTGTTTCTGAGTGAAATTCATCAACTATACGACGAAGGTTTTTAATCCCGCTTCGCATATTATTTTGAGTGCTTTGCACCATATCAACTTTGGTTTCTATTCTGTTTATATCGCGGCGCAATTCTTTAACTTCAGTATCCACTTTCGCTTCTACTTTCTTTATATCACGGTGCAATTCTTTAACTTCAGCATCCACTTTCGCTTCTATTCTGTTTACATCACCGCGTAGTTCTTTAATTTCCATTATAACTTGGTCAAGTTTAGCCTCAAACTTATCTTGCCTTGCCTCAAACTTATCTTGCCTTGCCTCAAACCTATCTTGCCTTGCCTCTAAGTTAGTAAATTTTTCTAGTAATAATTTGATTGCTTCATCGCTTGTCATTGTGGTCTTTCCTCGCTTTCTAAACTTAAAAAGTCATTTATAATAGGTTGCTATTAATTACTGTTATTTTAAAGCTTCGTTCATTGCTCCAGTACGATAGCCTTCTAAATCTAAAGTTACATACTTAAAACCAAATTCCTTAAATGCTGGATGTATTTGAGCAATTATTGTTGGATTAAGTGCTTTTGGTAGCTCATCTATAGCTATTTCTATTCGTGCAAGATCTCCATGATGACGAACTCGGCAAACTTGAAAACCTAATTTATGTAAAAAATGTTCCCCTTGATCAATTGTAGATAATTTTTCTTTAGTGATTTGACTACCGTAAGGTACTCGTGAAGAAAGACAAGCTGACGCTGGTTTATCCCAAATATTAATGCCAGCACGACGCGCCATAGCCCGAATATCAGCTTTTGTCATTTCAGCTTCAATTAGAGGTGAACGAACGCTTAAATCTCTAGCCGCCTGCATACCGGGCCGGTAATCTCCAATATCATCTTTATTATTTCCATCGCAAACAAAAGCAAAACCTCGCTCTTTTGCAATTTCTGTTAGCTTAGTAAAAAGTTCATTTTTGCAGAAATAGCAACGATTAGGTGGGTTATTAAGATAATTTTCGTTTTCCATTTCTTGAGTAAAAATAATTTCATGTCTGATTTTGTAGGTTTCTGTAAAACTAACTGTTTGAGGCTTTTCTTGCTCGGAATAGCTCGCACTATCACCCGTTATTGCTAAAGCATTTTCTCCTAATTCTCTAGCAGCAATGTAGCTAAGATAAGCACTATCAATGCCGCCAGACAAAGCAACTATAACGGTTTTCATCCCCCGCAAAATAGTTTTTAATTTTTCTTCTTTAGCCTCGGCATCTTTAGGCTCGCCAACAAAATCAAAAATAGGTAATTTTTTACTCACAATTTTGCCCTCAAGAAATAATTACTTAAATAAAGTTAAAATGATAATATGCTAGTTGCTTGTTGCTTAGTCAACAGCTACTTATCATACTTAAAGATAAACCAAGATGTATCGCTATATTTTTTACTTATTTTTATTAATAACTCTAAGTTTTACACCTGTTTACAGCCAAGATCAACAAGAAGTAGTAGAGCTTTACAACCAAGCAGAAAGTGCTTATGAAAAAGGTGATTTAACCCAAGCAATATCACTCTATAAAAAAGTTATAGAACAACTTCCAGAAGCATTTGAGCCAAAATATCAATGTGCTAATGCTTATCTAGCTACTAAAAAGGCTGAATTTCTTCCTGAAGCTATTGCATTACTAAAAGATGTAACACAACTAAAACCAGATTTTGCTCGTGGTTTTGCTGCTTTAGGCAATGCTCTTGCTCGTTCAAATGATATTGAAGCAGCAGAAAACGCCTTACGTCAAGCTTTAAGTTTAGACTCTTCGCTTCCTGTCCGAGCTTTGCTAGCCGAGTTATTACTTACTCGTCAAGCTTATAAGGAAGCTGAAGCTGAACTAAAAACTTTAGTCTCCCAAGAAAAACCTAATGCCCGTAATTATTTACTATTAGGTATTAGCCAACAAGAACAAAATTTGCTAGAACCAGCTTTAGCAAGCTTTAACCAAGCCAATGAACTACAACCAAATGACATAGAAACTCTTTATCGTCGTGGTCAACTTCATCAAAAGCAAAAAAACTTTGCTAGCGCGATTGCTGATCTAAAAATAGCTTATCAGTTAAGTAAAAATGATTTTGCTATTGGATTAATGCTAATAGATATTTACCGCCAAAGTGGAGATAACAAAACAGCAATTAATTTAGCTCAGTCATTACTTGAAAAAAACAGTTCTGAAAATAAAGCTGTGTTGACTGAAATACTAGCTCAACTTGGAGCCAACGCTGATGCAATTGGTCAACTTGAAAAACTCTTAGCCTCAGATCCAAAAAATATAAAACATCTTTCCCGCCTTGGAGAACTTTACTTAGATATTAACCCAGAAAAAGCTAGCCAGTTTTGGCAACAAGCCTTTGATGTTAGCCCCAATGTAGAAACTGAGGTTGGTCTAGCTTCAGCCCTGCTAAAAGCACAAAAATATAAAGTATCTATTGAGCATTTTAATAGCGTTTTAGCAAAAAATCCTCAAAACTATGAGGCTCATGCTGGACTAGCCCTAGCATCATTTAAGCTAAATGATTTTGCTACAGCAGCAGAAAATTTTATTTGGATAATAAAAGCACAGCCTGAAAATTCAATTAGCTACTATTTTTTAGGTATTTGTTTTGATAAGTTAATGGATTACCAACAATCACTAAAAGCTTATGAGCTTTTCTTACAAGTTGCTGATAGCAAACTGCGTCAAGAGGAAATCAATCAAGTAAGACAACGTTTGCCAGTGCTACGCCGTCAACTAGAAAAACAGCCAAAAAAGAAATAGTAGGGTTTAACTATGTTTTATTTACTTAATTTTCTTATAAATTCTAAAACTTGTTCGCTATTTTTAAGTTTTTTACTTATTCTTTTTCCTGCTTTTAACCAGCAAGGTAAAGATCACTTAAACGAACAAGAAGTAGAACGTGTTAGAGAAGCACAATTAATTGATCTACGTGCCAAGGTTTTTTTACATATTGCTGAACGTAGATTAAATGTAATTTTAGGTCTTGCTCCTACATCATTTAATGAAAAAGATGGAAAAGACAAGAAAAAAGATAAAAAGAAAAAAGAAGAGAAAGAAGAGAAAGAAGAGAAAGAAAAACTTGATAAGTACGGGCCAGAGCCTAGCGGTACAACCGCACAACTGCTAGATAATTACACTAAAGTAATCTCTGAATTATTAGATAAACTAGATGATGTTTATGAAAAGAAAAAAGATGATCCTGCTTTTAGTAAGGCTATAGACAAAATCATAGACAAAAGCCAAGATCACTTAAAGCTTTTAGAAAAAATCAGCAGCAAAGTTAATAGCCCTGATGAAGAAAGAGCATTAGGAAAAGCTGTTGAAACTATAGAAACTGCTCTTACAGGTGCGCGTAGCTTTAAGTCTGAAAGCAAATAATCAAGTAAATTATAGATTCTCCAAAGCTTGTTGACAGTTTACGGAAAATTTAGATAATTCTAAGCACTTTCAAAAATTCACAAATTTTAAATTAGGGTAATTTTGTAAGTCAAAAATCTAAAAAATATCATTAATACGCAATAAAGCGTTAAACGGAAAGGCGGGTGTTAATAGTGGCAGAAGTTCGAGTCAATGACGGCGAATCAATCGAAAGTGCGTTACGTCGTTTTAAGCGCAAAGTGCAACAAGAAGACATCATTAAAGATATTAAAAAACATACTTTCTATCTTAAACCTGGTGAAAAGCAGCGTATCAAATCGGCTCTAGCACGTAAGCGTAATAGAAAGAAAATCCGACGCGAATACGACTAAAAACATTCGTTAAATTAGCAAAATTACCCTAGTTTTCCTAAAAATTTCTGATTAAAACAAGACTAAAATATTAAGTAATAGTAATATTTTAGTCTTTGTTTTTATAACTGCCTTATGTCTGAACAAATAATTAAACCTCACTCTGCAACATTTTTAGCAACTTGTCCCGATGGCCCTGGCCTAATTGCATCAATTGCACAACTTTTATACAAAAAAAACATTAACATTATTGCTTCTGATCAATATTCTACAGATCATAGAGGCGGTCAATTTTTTATGCGTATGGTGCTAGATCTTAATCAAGATAGCATTGACCATAAAGAACTAGAAAAAGCCTTAGCAGAGGTTGCTAATAGTCTAAATATGCGATGGCAACTAACTTATAGTAATGAAGTTAAACGACTAGCAATTTTAGTGTCTCGCTATGATCATTGTTTAATGGATCTGCTTTGGCGTTGGCAATCAGGCGAGTTAGCCGTAACTATACCTTTTGTTATTAGCAATCACTTAGACCTAAAATCTCGTGTAGAATCTTTTGGCATTCCCTATTATCATTTTCCAATTACTCCAGAAACCAAGGCCCAACAAGAGGCAGAAATCTTGTCTTTACTTAAAGATAAAGTAGATTTTATTGTCCTAGCTCGCTATATGCAGATTTTGTCTGCAAGTTTTATTGAGCATTACCCAAATAAAATCATCAACATCCATCATAGCTTTTTACCTGCATTTATGGGAGCAAACCCTTTTGCAATGGCACATAAACGCGGGGTTAAAATGATTGGTGCAACGGGCCATTATGTTACTTCTGATCTGGATGCCGGCCCAATTATTGCTCAAGATGTTACACAAATTAGCCATCGTGATACAGTAGAAGATCTTAAACGTACTAGTAGAGATACAGAACGAACCGTTTTAGCTCGTGCAGTACGTTGGCATATTGAAGACCGTATTATTGTGGATGGCAATAGAACTATTATTTTTACTTAGTCTTTGAGGTATTATGAGGTTAGCTTTTTTGTTAGTTTCTTTAGCACTTCTTTTATTTTTTATTGCTCCTAAAACCTTAGCCCAAACAACAGAAAAGTTAACCTTGGCAGTTTTATTTGAAGATGAAGAAAGCCTTAAATTTAGTGCTACATTAAATAAAAATTTATCTGACCTAAATTTTCAAGTTCAAGAAAAATCCCTTACAGAAACCATAAGTAAAAATTTAGCATCTTCTAATCATATAAATTTAAGTTGTCAAGATGCACGAAATCTTGGACAAGCTTTAGGAGCAGAAGTTTTTTTAGTAGTTAAAAGCAAACTTGTTGAACGTGCTGAGGTTGGAGCAACACTTTATGGAGAAGCCTATCTAGCCTTAGCCTTTGTTAGTAGTAGAAGCGGGCAGTTAATTTTATTTGATTTTATTGAAACTAAAGAACCTACACTTATTCAAGCAACACAAACAGCTAATAAACAACTAGCCGAAAACCTACCAGCTTATAGCAAAGAAATATCTGCATTTTTAGCCAATGAATTAAAACCGCCAAGCCTTGATCCAATGGATTTAGAAGCAATTGAAATTCCCGCTGTAGGTTCGCCATTAAATGAACGTTTTGACCAACCAGAATTTCTTAAACGTAGCCAGCCAATTTATAGCGAAAAAGCAAGAAAAATGGCTATTTCTGCAAGTGTTGAATTAGAGGTAGTTTTGCGTAAAGATTCAACTATTGGAAATATAAAAATACTCCATTGGGCGGGTTTTGATTTAGAACAAGCTGCAATTATAGCCATAAAACAACTTGAATTTGAACCCGCTTTGCTAGATGGTGAGCCTGTAAGTTGTAGAGCAGTAATTAGATATAACTTTAATTATAACAAAGCCAAGTAAATATCTTATATTTCAGTAGCCTAACTTAATCCAAAGTAAAAATAAAAGTGTTAGAAGATCCTAAACTTGTTTTTACAGTAATTTTATTTTTGCTTTTACGGAATTTTAATTTTTGCCTATCTCCAAGCAAAAATATTGTATTAGCTTCTTGTTTACCAATCCGAGAACTTAGATCAAATTTGTTTATAAATACAGTTGCTCCTGTTTCACCAAAACCGCTTCCTGAAATGGTAAGAAGTGGATCTTCATATTTAACAGCAGTAATCATTGGAAGAGGAGGTTTAGGATTCCTACCTATAGCAATCCCTTTTACTACACGAACTCGATGATTTAATGTATCAACAAAAAAGAGATTTCCATCATCATCAATAGCTAAGTCCTCTGGTATATTTAGTTTAGCATCTTTTGCTAAAGCACCATCTCCACTTAAACCAACTTCTCCATTACCAACAACACTAGTAATAATGCCTGTAATGCTATCTATTTTACGAATACGATTATTACCCGAATCAGAAAAATATATATCTCCATTTTTATCAACTACCATTGATGTGGGTCTGCTTAAAGAAGCTCTTATAGCTAAACTTCCATCTCCAATATCAGAAATTTGACCTCCCCCTGCAATTGTAGTAATCACCCTGGAAGCATTTACCTTACGTATTCTATTATTCAAAGTGTCAGCAATAAGCAAATTCCCGCTATTATCTATAACAACGGAAATTGGCCTATTAAGACTTGAAGCTATAGCAAGGATTTCATCTCCAGTAAAATTTGAAGTACCGTTACCTGCAACCGTTGATATAATTTTACTGGCATCAACCTTACGAACTTTATTATTAATGGTGTCAGCAATAAACAAATTACCTTGGTTATCTATTGATATGCCAGAAGGAAAACCAAGTCTACTATTTGTAGCTTCCACCCCATCATTAACAAAACCGTCTCTACCACTACCAGCTATAGTAGTAATAATGTTAGAAGAGCTAGTAATTTTGCGGATTCGATTATTTAATCTATCAATAACAAAAACTTGATTTTCTTTATCTAGTGCTATTTTGATGGAATCAGATAATTTAGCATTTGTAGCAATTTCTCCATCACCGCTAAAACCTGTAACTCCAGTACCTGCTATAATACTTATAGTTTTAGTTTTAATGTCTAATTTGCCTACACGATTGCTTTTATCAGAAAAAAATATATTGTTTTCCGTATCTATAGCCAATCCTGAAGGAAAAAGTAAAGAAGCAGAAGAAAGAGGATCCCCTGCCTTAACAAATTCAAGTTGCTCATTACCAGCAATTGTAGAAATTAAGTTTGTCTCTAAATCCACTTTACGTAATCTTTTGCTAGTAGGATCAGCAATAAGCAAATTTCCATTTTTATCTATTGCTACGCCTAAAGGCCGTCTAAAACTTGCATTAATAGCCAATGCTCCATCACCAGCAAAATCACTTTTTCCATTACCTGCAATTATGGTAATTGTGCTAGTAGAAAAATCAGCTTTACGACTCCTATAACCAAATTCTTCAACAATAAATAAATTCCCTTTATCGTCTAGGGCTATACCATTAGGCGAGATTAGTCCAGCCATTGACGTAGGCACTTCATCATTATCCGTCATTTCACCGCCAACAATGCTAGTAATAATACCCGTAGCAGAATCTATTCTGCGGATTCTACTGCTACCCCTGTCAGAAATAATAAAATTATCCTGTGCATCTACTATTATTTGTTTTGGGAAATCAAAGAGGGCTTGATTAGCTGGGCCGTTGTCCCCAGACCATCCTAAAGTATCCTTACTACCTGCAACTGTGGTAATTATTTGAGTAATAGGATCTACTTTAGAAATTATTTGGCGATTTATAATAAAAAGGTTTCCTTTACTATCCAGAGCCAAGCCCTTTGGAGAAGGAACAGAAGCGTTTACAGCAAGCACATTATCTTGCAAAGGGTCAATAAAGTCACTATTACCATTACCAGCTATAGTAGTAATAATATTATTTGTGTCAACTTTTCGGACACGATTATTAGCTTCATCAGAAATAAAAAGATTTCCATCTTTATCTACAATTACTTTACTTGGAGAATTTAGACTAGCAGTTATAGCCAAACTACCATCGCCACTAAAACCAACATTGCCATTTCCAGCAACAGTAGTAATTATGCCTGTTAGAGCATCTATTCTTCTAACTCTATGGTTAAAAGTATCAGGAAAAAATATATTACCTTTATCATCTATTGTAACATCAGATGGGTTAATTAAAACTTTATCACTTAAAGCAGACAAACCATCTCCAAAGTAAACTGCCCCACCTAAAAAAGTAGTGATTTCACCATTCTTTAGCTCTGAAAAATCTTTAGGTATAAGATTAAATTGGCACTGTGCAATACCATTTTTGTTAATAACTGAAAGTGTCAACGCACCAGAAATATTTCGAGGTGGAACTTGAAACTCAATTCTGCTCTCATTTTTTACAGTACTATCAATCTTCTCGCTGCCTAAAATCAATTGTGTATCAGGAGAAAAATTTTTCCCACTAATAACAACCTTTTGGCCTCCTTCAGCTTTAGCTACATTTGTACTAAGTTTTTTTATAATGGGTGTTAGATTTATTGATTGAGCTTGAACGCTTTTCCCTATTAACTTAAAAGACTGTTTAATATTATCCAAACATATTGAAGCAGGTAACATTAACATAGCTAAAATTATTATTAAAACTAGTGATTTTCCTATATTTTCTAACAAACTAAAACCTAAGCGTCTTTCTTTTTTCATATAATTCCTATACCTACTTTAATATTTGTTTGGATTAATAATAAATATACAATGAAACTATTGCGTTTGTAAAAAAGCTAACGATAAATTAAGCAACAATTTAAAATTCAAGAAGATAGCTTAAGTAATTTAGAATATTACAAAGATAAAAATACAAAAAAATTTTCTTATCAAGGCTACACTAATCAAAAGGCTTTAGAGAAACCTATCAACACGATTGACAACACTAAACAATATGCTTATATTTCACCTATCAAAAATAAGTTAAAGTAGGAAAAAATGGTTACTGTAGTAGATTCAATTATTCAAAATCAATTATTTGAACGTCAAACTAAACTTAAACATGCAATAGCTGATATAGGAGAAAATCCTGAATTAAAAAGGCTTCTTCATGAAGTTGATACAGCTTTAGCAAGAGTTAAAACTGGTGATTTTGGACTTTGTGAAATCTGCAAAGGTGAAATAGAGCCTGAAAGGTTAATGGCAAATCCACTAACTAAATTTTGCCTAGATGATCTTACAATCACACAACAACGAGAGCTTCAAAGAGATTTAGAAATGGCTTCCCTTGTCCAAAAAAGCCTGCTTCCAAAAGAAAATCTTAACTTAAACGGTTGGAGTTTTTCTTATAAATACCAACCTCTAAGCTTAGTAAGTGGGGATTATTGCGATTTAATAAGTATTGATAACAAAGATTTTTACTTTATTCTAGGCGATGTATCTGGAAAAGGTGTAGCGGCTTCAATGTTAATGACTCAGTTACATGCTATGTTTCGCTCTTTTATTTCCTTAAATCTCCCTTTAGTTCAAATGGTAGAACGTGTTAGCAGCATATTTTGTGAAAGCACAATGCCAATGCACTTTGCAACGCTTGTTTGTGGAAAAGTTTCTAACACAAGTGAAGTAGAAATATGTAATGCAGGCCACTTACCACCATTATTAATACAATCAGACAAATTAATTGACATACAAGCTACAGGTCTTCCAGTTGGAATGTTTTGCGATGAAGAATTTTCATCTACAAAATTTCAATTAAACCCTAATGATACGCTGTTACTTTTTACTGATGGTTTAACTGAAGCTGAAAATAATTTTGGAGATGATTTTGGTAAAGACAGACTTACTAACCTTCTTTTTAATCATAGTTTAGAGTCTTTAGATAAAATAATTAATTTTATTATCAAAGACCTCAACTCTTTTCAAGCAGGTAAACCATTGACTGATGACCTTACATTAATGCTGCTTAGACGAACTTATTAAAGCGTAGAAACTATAGGGTTTATGTTTTAAGATAGGCTAGAAACAGGACTTGGTGTTTCAATAATTTATTGGATACCAGCAAAGTTTGGTAAGCAACTGCAACTATCCTTAACAAAATTTTTCCGTTAGAATTGGCCGTATGCAAAACATAATAGAATTTACTGGATCTTCCATTACTAATTGCCAATGGCAATTGGCTAATGTGGATGAAGAAAAAGTCAAATCATTAAGCTCTAAACTACATATAAACCCTATAGTTGCCCGTGCATTGGTTTGGCGCGGGTTAGAAGATTTCTCCAAAGCTCAAAACTTTATTTCTGCCTCACTTAATAACATTCCTGACCCGCTTGGAATGTTAAATATGGATGAAGCACAACATACTTTGTTTTCAGCACTTCAAAAAGGTACTCCTATTAGAATTGTTGGCGATTATGATTGTGATGGCACAACAGGCTTAATCACTTTACTACAAACATTTCGGTTGCTTAATCCTTCTAGTGGGAAAAATATTTCTTATCATGTTCCTGACCGAGAACGTGACGGTTATGGATTAAACCCTGGCATTGTTGAACAAGCAGAAGCAGATGGAATTAAAATTTTAATCTCTGTAGATATTGGAATTACAGCACATAAAGAATGGGAGTTAGCTAAATCAAAGGGGATTACAGGCATTTGCATTGACCACCATACAATTTTAGGTAGCAACGCGCCTCAAGACGCTATTGTTTTATGTCCAAAACAAGCAGGCTGTCCTTATCCAGAAAAAGACTTAGCCGCTTGCGGTATTTCACTTCAATTAGCTAGAGTTTTACTTAAGGAACATAAAAATCAGGAAGCTATTCTTCAATCTCTTTGTAAATTAGTAGCTATTGGCACTATTTCTGATATGGTTCCGCTTAGTAGTTATTCTAATCGAGCAATTGTCCAAGCTGGGCTACGTGGTCTTAACACTGGTTCAACAAACAAAGGCTTAGATGCACTCTTAGGTATTTCTGGGCTACATAATCATAAAATTACCAGCTATGACCTTGGTTTTAAGTTAGGCCCACGTATTAATGCGGCTGGTCGTATGGATGGCAGCACCCTACAAGTAGTTAGTTTAATAGATGCTATTAGCAAAGAAGATGCCTGGCAAATGGCTACAAAAATAGATGACTTAAATCATCAACGTCAAGCGGTTCAACAGTGGTTAGTAGAAAAAATCTTAAAAAAAATAGAACAAGAAGACTATGAAGATCTGGTCTATGTTTTAGGTGGGGAACATGATGATGGTTGGCATCAAGGAGTTGTAGGAATTGCGGCAGCTAAAATAGTAGACCGCTATGGTCGCCCAACTTTGGTTTGCTCAATTCGTGATGGCATTGCTCATGGCTCTGCTCGTAGCATTAAAAGTTTTAACATTGTAAAAGCCTTAGAAGCTGTAGCTGATAATTTATTGCTTAAATATGGTGGTCATAGTGCTGCGGCTGGCTTTTCTCTGCCAGCTAATAAGCTTACAGAACTACGCGAGCGCATTAATGCTCATGCAGCTAAAGTTTTATCTCAGGATGACTTAATACATACAAGAACTTATGAAGGTGAGTTATCTCCAATGGAGGTAAATTTAGATTTAATTAAAACTCTAGCCTTGCTTGAACCTCACGGAATAGAAAACCCTCGTCCGTCTTTTATTGTAAAAGGCCGTTTAATTGAAACTAGAGTTATTGGTAATAAACATCTTCGTTTAAGGATTGCGGGTAAAGGCCCTTCATTAGAAGCTATTTGGTGGCACCATTCAGATCTTTATGATCAGTTACGTGTAGGAAGAAATGTCGCTCTATTAGGAAAGTTAGAAATAAATGAATGGAATAACTCACAAAAACCACAAATAAATATTGAAGATCTATATTTATTAAACTAAAGCTTAGTGGAGACGTGTTTCAATAAAGCTGGCTATGTCATTTGGCTATCTTAGAAATATGCTTGGTTACTTTACAAACAGCCTAATAAAAACCTTATCAACTATTTTGTAACACACTCCAAAAAACTTTAAGTAATTAACTTATTTTTTCCATTTTCCAGGTAACATCATTTGTACAAAAGCATTAATATTTTCTATTTTTTGCTCTTTCATAGTCTGCTCTGCTTTAGAAATCAATTCTGCTCCTTCTAAACCAGTTAATTTACCTCTAACATATTGAGTTGTAGCAACATGTAGTAGCATTTTAGATTCTGCAAATTTATTTTCTGCTTCAGCAAGATAAGTTATTACAGAATCGTTATCAGTCGTAAAACTAGCTAAAGCAGCACGACCTATTAAACTATAAGCTTGACTATAGCTAATTTTCTCTTTTTCTAGTCTTTTAATAAATTTAAGTGCTTTGGATAAAAAATATTCTTTTTTATCTGTTTTTAAGGCAAGACTAATAATAACTCGTGTAAAAAGATAGCAGGCTTCTATTAAAATAAATTGTACTCTCATCATTAAAGAGTGTTTTAGTTTAGCCCAATTTTCCTTTATAAGTTCCCAAGCCTTTTCCCCATCGCCACAGTAAAGAGCAATTTCACAATAAGCAACAAAAGAATAATAATGTTGAGCATGAAAACCTGTTTGTGACCATTTTTCCATTGCTTCTGTTAATTCATTAGAGGCTTCTTCTGGTTTATCTAAAATTAAATAATAAAGATAACTAGCACGAGTTCTTAAACTAGTTTCAGCATAAAGATCGCCACAACTTTGAGCTTCTTTAACAATTAAATTAACTCGCTCTAGGATTTCTGCTAGTTCTCCTAATTGGAAAAGAGTTCTAAATAAAAAAACTTCTGCTGTATAAATTTCCCAATTAACCGCCGTACAACGTTCCCTTAAAATTTTTCCAGCCTTTTTAGTAAGTTCATAAGCTTTTGCCCATTTTCCTTGGAAAAAGTTTGCCATCCCCGACATAAGCAAATACAATCCTTGAGCATGTGGATTATCAATTTTATTAACTAAATTTTCTGCTAATTTTGAAAATGTCTGTAAACGTTTTGTTTCTCTAGGGTTAGTAGATGCAAAAGTTATTTCCCAAGCAAAAGCACGAGCTAAACGATAAGGTTCACCCACTTTTAGAGCATAATTTAAATGGCGAACTTGAAAATCTGTCCCTCGTATTGCATCAACCATTGTTAAACCTGTAGCGGCTGACCAACAGATATCTATTTTTACTATTTCTTCTGGAGCAATTTCTGAAATATTTCTTTCCTTAAATTTTATTCCTCGCCACCATAATTGCAACTGCCCAAACAATAGCCAAACAAGTGATTGCCATGTTTTCTGAGGCAAATACATCCCTGTTTGAGCTAAAACGTCTCCTAAAACCGATAAACCTTCCTCAACATGTCCGCCTCTTAAAAGTTGTTCAGCAGCAGATTGTTTAAGTTTTAATATTTTTAAGCGTTCTTTTACTTCACCAGCAGCTAAAAGATAAGCTTGTGCCGCTTCAATAGTTCGTCCTGCATTGGTCAGAGCTAGAGCTAGTTTTTCTTCTAGTTCTCCAATTTTTGACTCTGTTGGTTGTAGTTCAATAATAAGTTTATAAAGTTTAGCTGCATGGTCAAAAGCTAAACCATCCATAGCTTGATCAGCAGCTAAACTAGCATATTTAATAGCTTTTTGAGTATCTCCAGCACCCTGAAAATGTACTAGTAATACTTCTGTGTCAATATTTTCTATAGGCTCTAACACTAAAGCTAATTTACTATGATAATCTTTTAATTTACTTTTAGTTAGTTTATTAATAAGAGTTTCACGAATACGATCATGGTAAACCTCTATTTTATCTAATTCCTTTGAACCCCTAACACGAATTAAATGATTAGTTCTAAGTAAGGCTACTGCGGCGGGTTCTTCTCTATCTAAATCAGCAGCACGCTTAGCAACTAGACGGGCGATAGGTTGGCCTGCAACAGCAATTACTTCCATTAATCGTTGTGCAGCTATAGGTAGTTGAGAAATTCGATAATAAATAACATCTTCCAGCCTTGTAGTCACTATAGATAAATCTTCCAATGAATCTTGAAGCTCATCTGTTTGGCTAGATAAACGATTAGTTTCTATTACAGGGGTAGTTTCTATATTTTGGCTGACTAAATTATCTAGCTTTTCCTGGTAAGTTTGCTGCGAATAATAAACTAATTCATTGATAAAAAAAGGATTACCATTAGCTTCTCGGATAATCATTTCTACACGTCTAGCAGAAACTTTTTGCTTATCAAATAGCCCAAGAACAAGTCGTCTAGCATCATTATCTGATAGCTCACCAACAATAATCTTTTCTACATTAAGACTATTAATTACAGGTGAAGAAAATAACGTTTTCAAAAAAGGGCTGGATTCTATTTCATCGCTACGATAGCTAAAAATCAGTAGCATTTTAGGTGCATTTGGTGGACTCAATAATTCATTTAGCAAAGAAATACTGTCTAAATCACCCCATTGCAGGTCATCAATAGAAAGTACAACTAAATATCTATTTGCTAATTCTTGAAAAAGCTGTCTAAGTGCAGCAAAAGCTCGTCTTCGCAGTTCTTGAGAATCAGGAATAGTAGCTTTTGATTTTCTAACAGCAATTCCTTCTATTTGGTAAAGAACTGGAAAAAGCCTAGCCAAAGCTAAAGCATTATTTGGTATCAAGGTAATTAAATCTTCTGGTAAAAGGGTTTTTAAGTGCTGAGTTAAATTATCAATAACACTGTCAAAGGCTTTATAAGGAACAAACTCTTGTTCATAACAGCGTCCGGTTAAAACTAATGTGTTAGGTTCTGTTATAACTACTGCATCAAGAAAATGGCGAATCAAAATACTTTTTCCCATTCCTGATAAACCTTCTACATAGTTAATTACTGTATTTCCCTCTTTTAATAGCTCAAAAGAATTTTTTAATTTTCCTAAATGTTCTTCACGACCAACTAAAAAATTTTGTGTGGGATTTGATGTGGCTACGGATAAAGCTTTAGAATGGTTAGTTCCTAAAGTTGCTAAAATAGTTTCACCCTTTGGACGTTTACTAGGATCACGTCGTAGTAACGCGTGACAAAGAGCATCTAAATCCTTTGGAACATTATCAATTAAAGATGAAGGTGGTGGTGGATCATAAAGCTGTTTTTCAGTTAATACATCCCCAAAAGTGTTGTCAAAAGGCAAAGCTCCTGTTAAAGCCTCATAACACATTACCCCCAAACTATACCAGTCGCTAGCCTCGCTAGCTGCTTCACCTAGTGCAATTTCTGGTGCTAAATATTCTGGTGTACCATAACTTAGAGTAGTTCCAAAGGGTCTTTTTGATAATTCTGTTATTAGCCCAAAATCTAAAATAGTTACTCGGCCTGCATCTGTAACTAAAACATTAGAAGGCTTAAGATCACAATGTAGCTTGCCTTTGCTATGTAAAGTGTAAATACCTGATGATAGTTGGGTTAAAGCTTTTTTTAATCGACTAAAGTTTACTAATTGATCTTCTGTTTTACCTAAACTTACATAGTCAATAAACTCTACACCTTTAACCAGTTCCATAGTAAAAAACCATTGTTCACCATCAGATAAAAGCTCATATAAAGTAACTAAATTTGGGTGAACAATATCAGCAATAGTACGAAATTCTTGCTTAAATCTATAAAGTGCTTCTGGCTCTGTATTACGTAAAGTTTTTAGCGCAACAACTGTATCTCGTTCTTTATCATAAACTTGATACACTTCACCAAACCCACCAGCCCCTAGCCGATGTTGAATGACAAAGCGTTTTGTACCGCTAAATTTTTGTTGGTTAGCTTGCATAGATAAACAATTGTTAGATAAAGACTTGATCCATTATAAATAAATCCCTCTTTTCCTAAAAACTGATCTTACTAATCTAAGTATTTTACTTAATTTATTTAAGCATCTAGTTTGACTTTACCTTTAGCATAACCAACACAAGTCAAAATATAGCCTTCTTCCTTAAGTTCTGGATCTAAACCATCTTCTACTTCCATAGTTACTTCACCTTCAAGTAACCTAGTTGTACAAGTTCCACACTGACCTTGACGACAACTAAAAGGTATTGTCACGCTGTTAATTTCTGCAACTTCTAATAAGGTTTTCTCAGGTGGAATAATACAGTTTTTACGAGATCGGGCAAATTCTACGCTATTATCAGACACAATTAAAGGTTTTGTAATAGAAGCTGTTGTTTTTGTAATAGGTTTTTCTACAAGTTTTGTAGTTTCTTTAGCTGGTTCTTCAGTAACTTTTTCATTTTTATCAGACGATGAAAGAAGTGGACGACCTCCAAAGCTTTCCATTTTTATTTGATCTGGGCTAGCACCAATACCTTGCAGTATTTTGCTAATTTCATCCATAAATTGTCTTGGGCCACAGATAAAGAAAGTTGAGGTTGAAACATCTTTTACATTTTTTTCTATCAAAGCACGGTTAATTCGTCCTGTCGGGCCTTGCCAATTTGTATCAGGTTTAGTTAGGCTAACTAAGTAATTAAAATTAGTTAAACTTTCTTTTAGCCTTATTAATTCTTTTTCAAAAATTACATCTTTGCTAGTTCTAACCCCATAAATTAAAGTAGAGTCGATATTTAAGCAACGATCATCTAAGTAGCGCAAAATAGAAACCATTGGAGTAATACCACTACCAGCAGCAATTAAAACAATTCTTCTATGTTTATTTTCATCAAAATAAAATTGACCTGAAGGCCCTTTAGCTTCAACAGTTAAACCTATTGCAGCCTTTTCATGAAGGAACACTGAGGCATAACCATCATCTACCCGTTTTGGAGTAATTTCTATATACCCGGTTTGAGTAGGTGAGCTACAAATAGTATAAGAACGTACTACTTTTTTACCATCAATCATCCATTGAAAAGTAAGAAATTGTCCTGGACGAGCAGCAAAAACTTCTCCTGGGGGTAGTAAAAACCTTAAGGTTTTAGCATCATGTGTTTGCTCATCAATTCGTGCAAGTTGTAAGAGTAAAGCAGCCTTTTTTGGTTCAGGTGTAGCGGGTTGAGGCCCTTTTACAGGACTTTTACTTGTTGGTGCAAAAGAAGTTTCTGGACTTGGACTAGTTACTATAGCAGGAGAGGCCGCTGCAAGAGCAATTCCTAGAGGTAAATTACCAGGTCTATAAAACATCATAATTCCTAAAACTACTGCTGCTATAAGCATAATTAAAAAAGCACTTGGACTAAATGGAGAAGGTGGTAAAGAAACTTCAGGAGCTTTTACATCTCCAAGCAAGCTTTGTCCACTACTAGCAACTTCTTTAACTTTTTCAGATCTGCTTGCTACTGCTTCTGGTGTTTGTGTAGTGCCAAGAAATTTAATAATTGCTTCATCATCCCCAGGCTTAAATAGTCCATTTCCTTGAGCATAAGTAATCATTCTTACAACGGTTGTCCGCCATTCTTCAACACTTTTCTTAGCTGAATAAGTGCGATCCAGGTCATGACATTTATTGCAACGTGTATCAACTAAGGATTTTCCAGCATCCATTGTTCCTTGTTCAGTCATTTGCCCTTTATCATCTACTTGTGGATTTTGTGATACAAGGTAAGAAACTATTGTGGCTACCTCAGGTTCATTAATTCCTGAACCGGGCAAAGCTCTCATCCGATTAACAGTTGCAAGCCAGCCTCTAGCATCTTTTTGAACCCCAACCACACGGTCTAGCCCATGACATTTAGCACATTTATTTTGGGTTAAACTTTGTGCAGCTTCTAAATCTATGGTCTTTTTACCTAAATTTATTGATTCTAATGCAACTTCCTTTATGGTAGCTCGACGTAGTAAATATGGGCCAACCGTCATTGTTATAATAACAAATGAGAGTGTAAAAATTATTAGTCCTAGCGGCATTAGTACAGAGTAATAAGTTTTATAATAGCGAGCTACTAAAACTTTAATAAATATCAATGGTATCAATAGCATAGCTATTAGCATATGAAGCATTGGACGTAGTGCTAGTTCATCTGGAGTATCTTTAATTTTTAAAACCATGTAATAAGTCATTACACAAAAAAGAAATATAAAGATATAACCCCCAATACGATGACCTTTAACAAGCTTTGCACTAGCTCCTTTATCTTTTAGCCGACTAGAAGCATGAAAAATTAACCAAACTGTAACAGCACCCACAGCAATATAAAGTATTCCTAAAAAAGCACTAAGAGATGTTTCTAGCATATATTAATTAGTCCTAAGTTTATAAAAATTAAGATATAAGCATTTTTCTTTAGTGTGCATAGGTTATACTTTGTACATTTCTTTTTCCAGTGCTTTTTGTGGCTTGTTGGCTAGAGCAAATTTAGCGGCTATAACTGTGCGTTAAAAGCTTTGCAGTGATAAAATACAGACTTATTTTTAAAAAGCCGAAATATCAGCAAATTCATAAAATTATGAAAACAATTTTTTAATTTAAGCCATCATGAAAATTTGTCCTATTTGTAAAAAGCAATATGAAAAAACCTTAAGCATCTGTCCTGATGATAGCGAAATATTAGAAGAGGACTTAACTGCTTTAGTTAATACAACTTTAGATGGACAATATTTTATTGAAAAACTATTAGGTCAAGGCGGTATGGGAGCAGTTTTTCTTGCTCGTCATACTCTATTAGGCGATCAAGTAGCCATAAAGATAATGCCTAGTTCAATTAGCAAAACGGCTGATTACCAAAGACGCTTTTTGAGAGAAGGAAAAACGGCTCGCCAATTTAGTCATCCTAATGTTGTTGCAGTTCACGACTTACGCACTACTGCTGACGGTATGTTTTATATGGTGCTAGAGTATATTGATGGCAAAACTTTAAGTGACGAACTAAAAAAACGCCGTCGATTTTCGCCTAAAGAAGCAGTAGAAATCTTAACTCCAATTGGAGAAGCCTTATCTGTAGCCCATTCAATGGGAATAATCCACCGTGACTTAAAGCCTGATAATATAATGATAGGTAAGGCTAAAGACGGTAGTTCTACAGTTAAGCTTTTAGATTTAGGTATTGCTAAAGTTATAAGTGCTGATGCTACAGCACTTACTGCAACAGGGCAAATCTTAGGAACTCCTCATTATATGTCGCCTGAGCAATGGAATGGAGATGATATTGATGGACGTGCAGATATTTATAGCCTAGGAATAATACTCTATGAATTAGTAGCAGGAGCTAAGCCTTTTAGCGGAAAAACTATCCAAAATTTAGTCTATCATCACTCTGTTACTATGCCTCCATTGCTATGTAACGTAGTAAGCAATGTTTCTAAAGAATTTAGCCTGACAGTAGAAAGAGCAATACTTAAAGAGTCGGCTAAACGTCCAGCTAATTGCCAAGAGCTATTTAATGAGCTTAGAGAAGCATTAAAAGCAGAAGTTTATTTTGAAGAAGATATTTCTCAAGCTCAAACTCTAGTTGGGGAAAAAATAGACACTAAAATTAACTCTGATGACGGAAAAACTAAAGAAAATCCAGAAGTAGCACAAACTAAAATAGTTGAAGCTACTTTAGTAAGTCAGGAAGCTAAAGAAAACCTAAGCACTTTGTTAGAAATAGCAGAAGTAACTAATGCAGAAAACTCTAAGGTAATAACAAACAGTAATACAATCAAAGAAATACAAAATACTCAACAAATTAAAAATACCCAGCAAAATATCAAAAACAGTTTAGATAAAAACAAGAGTTCTGCTGTTAATAACTCAAACAACTTACAACAAAACACTCCTGAAAGTATTTCTAAAGAAAATACAAACAATAAAAAAACTATTTTCGCTATTGTAAGTGTTTTAGCTATAACATTACTATCTACAACAATATGGTATTTCTTAAAAGACTCATCTATAAATTTTTCTGTAAGTTATCCAACCCCTACACCTAAGCTAAATTCCAATACATCAAGCGTAAAACAAGAAAAAGTGGAAGTATTAGAATATTGGTTAGAAGTATTGCCAAAGGATAAAGCTAATAATTCTATAAAAAAAGCCGATATAAAAACTATTTCTAGCCAAGATTATGTTAAATTCCACTTTTTAGCTAAACAGTCAGGTTATTTATATATATTAGGCTTAGGTGAAGGTAATAATCTTACAACGTTTTTAACTAATAATCCTAGTCCCGCAACAGGATTAAATAGCAATAAGATAGAGCAAGGGGAAAAAATAGTTTTTCCTAACGGAACTTCAGATAATGGGGATGAAAGAGTAATCTCATTTAATAATCAGCCCGGACAGGAAAATTACACTATAATTTTTTCTGCACAACCACTAGCAGCACCTAGTTTTCTTAATAGTAAGCCTGGATATTTATTAGTAGCTGGAAAAATTGATGAATGGGAACAATTTCAACAAATGGCAGAAAAAGTAACCATAAATATTTCCCATGGAAATGAAAAAATTGAGTCTATTGCTAAAGCTTTGTCATCAAGCAAAAGCTTAGATAAACCTATTATTTTTAATATAACTTTTGAGCATAACTAAAATATGGTAAATAATCTTAATCCCGAATTACCAATTGCAGCATTAGAAGGTGATATTATTGCCGTAAAAGTGCTGTTAGCTGCTGGAATTGACTTAGAATCTGTAGATCATTATGGAAATACTGCTTTAATTAATGCTGTTTTAGAAGGTCAAACAGAAATTATAGAAATATTAATTAAAGCAGGAGCTAATGTTAATGTACAAGATGATGAAGGCTCAACACCTTTAATTAATGCTATTAGAGAAGATTATCCAGAAATAGTTAAGCTACTTTTAGAGGCTAACGCTGATGTAAACATAGCTGCAAAAAATGGCATAACTGCCTTAATTTATGCTGCAACAACTGGCAATTTAGAAATAACTAAATTACTAATTGAAGCAGGGGCTAATGTTAATGCTAGAGCAAAAACAGGTGCTACAGCCCTGCGTTATGCTATAGGTGGAATGTTTACAGAAATAATTGATTTACTTAAGCAAGCCGGTGCTACTAAGTGATAGGAAAATAAGCAATGAAAGTAAAATTATTAGTAGTTTTATTAGTTATTTTTAGCATAATTAGCTTAATAGGTTGTAAGCCTCAAGGCGACCCACTTGATCAAGCCCGCCAAGCCCTAGAAATTCATAAAGAGTTGCTTGAGTCAGCCAAAAGTGAATCTATAGCTTCTCAAATTGTACAGTTTGACTTTAGATTACAAAAAGCTACCCCATTTTTAGAGCGTGACGAGAAAGATTTATCAAAAGATTTAATTAATGCCCAAGAAAATCTACAAAAAGCGCATGACGCTTGGCAACAAGCTATAAAGAAAACAGAAAAGTTTCCAAAAACACCTGATTCAGAACGAGCTAGCTTAAAGGCTGAAATTGATGCTGATATTCAAACTGCTAGTCGTCATGTTCAAACTGCTGAATCTATTATCAATAAACTAAATAAGTAACTATATTTTCAATATTTTAAGGATTATTTAATGTGGTTAGCAAATTTTTTACTTTTAATTACTTTATTTTTTAGTAGCAATATTAACTCTATGGAAAAACAGACTTTACAACCCGGAGCTTATAAAAAAGAACTTGTTACAAAAGATGGTTCAACGCTTCGTTATACAATATATTTACCTAAGCTAGAAGAAAATAAAAAAGTGCCTTTAATACTTGCGCTTCATTATGGCGGAGAAGTAACCCCTTACTATGGTAAGGATTATGCAGACAATTTAGTTATACCAGCTTTTAAAGATTTACCTGCTGTAATTATTGCTCCAGATTGTCCGGGTAAAGATTGGCGAGATCCAAAAAGCGAAGCGGCTGTTTTAGAGCTTTTAGATAAAACAATTGCTGATTTTCCAATAAATCAAAATCAAATGGTAGTAACTGGCTATAGTCGTGGTGGGATTGGTACTTGGTTTATGGCTAGCCGACATCCTAAATTATTTAGTGCTGCCATACCTGTTTCCGCTAGACCAATTGATGAGCCTGATGGAACGACTCCATTTTATGTTATTCATAGCCAAGATGATGAGCTTTTTGCTTTAGATTTAACAGAAAAAGCTGTAGAAAAATTAAAAGCTAAAGGTGGAAAAGTAGAATTACACGTTGTTAGTAAAATCACTCATTTTCAAACAGGCGATTTTGCAGAAGCTTTAAGCAAATCCGTTCCTTGGTTAGAAAAGCTTTGGGCAAATCAAAAATAATTAAAATTTTAATTATTTTTGACTAGCGTTTATTACTGTATTTATGGCATTTGTAATCAGGCCAGCAAAATACTCTACAGGTTTTTGTAAATCTGCTCCTGAGATTTGAAAAGAGGTGCTAAGACTATCTGACCTAAAAAATATCATTTCATGAAGAAAACCGTTTATGTCTTTATCAACTTCTAAAACTACATCTAAATGATATGGTGGGTTAGGTAAAAAAATCACATCTATTTTTTCAAGCTTATTTTTATAAATACCGCTTGTAGGGTTAAATCTTATTTTTTGAACAAATTCACCACTATGCTTAAAATGTGGGCTGTATTCACATATATTTGCTACTAAATAAAACCCTAAGTATTGCATTCCATAAAGAATTGCTTCCATTATTGGCAAAGGTCTAATTTCAATAGTATCTGTGTCTTTAGGATCTCCAGCCATTGCAACATTTAATCTAGTATTAACATAAACTTGTTGGTCAAACATAGTTAATGGAGTATTTAGAGGCAGTGTAATAACAAAAGGAAAAACTTTTGTTTCTTTAGGTTGAAGTAAAAAAGAGGAAGTAATTTGATAATTAGCAAAAATACTATACCAATATCGTTTTTCATTATTTACCCTCTTAAAAATACGAGTGCTTGTATTAATAGAAATATCTTCAATTTTTTCTGTTCGCTCACCACCAAAAACAAATGTTTGCCCTCGCATTTGCTCCCCAGGCATGTAACTAGTTTTTTCTAAACGTGTATCAATCTTAGCTGAACCTATCGAAAGAGCAGACAACAGTTTCCCAAACATAACAGCACCTCTAATTAAAGAAAATGACTTACTTTAACCCTAGGTATTCTACTAGCAATGAATGAAAATGATGAACTCCATTTTCCCGTTTTACTGAATAACGACCTTGTTTATAGGTTTGAGAAGCTAGCCCACGTTGTACAGTTTCACAAATATCTATGTCTTCGACTTGAATTTCATCGCTAAATTTAACTACACGTTCAACTTCCTTTTGCACTGCCTCGCTTTCAGGGTTGCGAAAATACCATTCAAACACGGTTAAAGTTTTTGTTGGACTAAGAGGAATAATCAAATTTGTTGAGTAATTATCAGGATAAACATTAAGTAGCAAATTAGGGAAAATCCAAAAATATTGTGCAGGACTGTTATTTTCCTGACCCTGGGCTAAACGTGCGGCGGACTCTCTAATTGGAGAGTGTTGGATTGAATAATATCTTTTAGTTTCAACTAAGTATTTTCCATAGTCTAATTCCCTATTTAACCCAGGATGAGCAATTGGTATATGATAACCCTCTAAATAGTTGTCAATATAGACTTTCCAGTTACAATCTATATACCAATCTTTACGAGCAGCAAGTTTTAAGCTTGCTAAATCGTGATAAGCAAATAAATTAGGTAAATCTTCAAGAAAAGTAGCTAAACCAGGGCTATGTTTATCTAGGTTAACAAAAATTAGTTGTCCCCAGATTTCAACTTGAAATTCTGGTAAAGAATAATCTGCTTTATTAAAACACTCTACGCCGTCGAACTCTGGGCAATGTAGCAATTTACCTGTTAGGCTATAAGTCCAGCCATGATAGCCACATTGAAAAGAATTTCTTTTTCCTGCCGCCTTAGCAACTGCTCCTGCACGATGACGACAAACATTAGAAAATGCTCGGATTTTACTATCCTTGTCTCTAACTACAACAATAGGTTCATCTGCTAGGCTGGCTGTAAAGTAACTTCCTGGTGTTGCAACTTGTTCTAATCTTCCAACTAATTGCCAAGTCTTAGCAAAAATCTTAAGTTTTTCTGCGGCTAACATTTCTGCTGAAAAATACCAGTCAGAAGGAATAGTTTGGGCATAAGCTAAACGTGGGTCAAAATTATATTTTGAAAATTCCATAGGGTTAAATCAAAGCTTAAGTTAAATTAAGTTAATGAGTTTTGCTAGTATAACAAAATTTATTGCTAACAAAGAAACCTCTATTTGCACTACATTTGCATCATTTAACTAGGCTGCAAAAAGCTATAGGCTTTAGTATAATCAAAATCGTTTGGCTTTAATTTTATTATGCTTTTTGTTATGGAGAAGTTAAAGTGACCAATTGGCCGACATTAGCCGATTATCAAAATGCGATAAATACACCTTCTTGCTTTTTAGATCCTGACCTACAAAAAGCAAAAGTAAGCTCAAGTTTAATTCAAGGCTCTAATGCACTTGTTTATCAGATGCAAAACAACAATAAAACTTGGGCAGTCCGCCTTTTTCTTAAAGAAACCATAGATTTAGAAAATCGATATTTAACTTTAAGTAAATATCTAAAAAGCATTTGGATTCCCAACCTAGTTAGTTTCAATTATTTAGCTCAAGGGATACAAATAAATGGGCAAACGTTTCCTATTGTAAAAATGGATTGGGCGCAAGGTACAAAGTTAAATGACTATATAGCCAAAAACTTGAATAACTCTAAAGTTTTGATGATTTTAGCTGCTCAATGGCGAGGGTTAGTTAATACTTTGCGGGGCAATAGGCTTTCACACGGTGATTTAGAGCCTAATAACATTATTATTAATGAGCAAGAGCAAATTTTATTGGTTGATTATGACAGCATTTTTAACCCTTCTTTGCGAGGTCAAAATAGCTTAGAGCTAGGAAATAGCCACTTTCAACATCCACAAAGAAATTTAGAAAGTTTTGATGAAAAGTTAGCTGATTTTTCAGCATTAGTAATTTATCTTAGTTTACGAGCCTTAGCGGTAGACCAAAATCTATGGCAAAAGTACCATAAAAGCGATAACTTGATTTTTTCATCAACTGATTTTCAAAATCCGCGAGGCTCTCAGCTTTTTACAGAGTTAAAATCAAGTTTTGATCCAAGTGTTGCTGCTCTAGCTAAACAATTAGAAATAGCCTGTTTAATGCCTTTTGATGCAACACCAGACTTTGAGTCAATAGTAAATCAATCATTATCAACAACATCAACAGATATAGAAATTCCTCCAACTAGAGTGACAGATGGGTTAAAAAAGCCTACAACCTCGCCAATGGATGAAAATATTAAGAATTTGGTAGCCAATCAAATTTCAGCTAGTGCAATTAATAATCTTGACCATCAAGCTACATCAACTAATCAGGTTAGGTCTACAAATCCAATTGAAGATAAAGAAATACCTCTTACCCGTGTTGATATGTCTGGAGAACTTTCACCAATTAAAGTTGGAAAACGAGGAAGCGATCTTAATTTTAATGCTCAAATAAGCCTTGAAGACGCGGCTAGAGGGATAACGCTGCCTATTAAAATTCCTAGGCTCCAATTTTGTCAAAGTTGCCAAGGTAAAATGATAATGGACGGCTCTAGCAAGTGCCGTACTTGTAAGGGACTAGGCAAGATCAACATAGAAAACACATTTAATATAAATATTCAGCCAGGGGTTAAAGATGGTGAGCGTCTTTGTTTAACGGGTCAAGGTGAAGTTAGTTTTGATGGTGGGGCTAATGGTGATCTCTATGTCAATATTGTTATTAGACAGCATCATTTTTTCCAAAGACAAGGAAATGATCTTTACTGCACTGTTAACATAACGGATGAACAACTAGGCGGAGAAATAGCTTTTCTAACCATAGATGGAAAAAATATTATGGTTAAAGTCCCTACTAATACTGCTAATGGAACGTTAATTCCTATAGCTGGTAAAGGAATGCCTATAATAGGAGAATCCAAAAACGGGGATTTATACCTAACAGCAAATTTAATAAGCAACAAAGTTAATAGCTCACAACCGCCTGATTATTCTAGTAACACAAATCAGCCATTTAATAACCCTTATGCGCCTTATGTTAATCCACAGCAAGCACAACAAAATCAGCGTCCTCTTTATTATCCTGATCCATTAAATGATCCTAGCAATTCACCTAATAGGACACCCTTTGATAATTCATATAACCCTGCTCAAAACATGCAGAAAATGCCTCCTTATCAACATCCTTACCAAATAATTAATCGAATGCCTATGGGATCAGAGGCATTTTTAGATAGCATTCTGCAACAAATAAAAACCAATGCAATGATCGCTTTTGCATTATCTGTACTAAGTTTATTTTGCTTTGGAGCGATCGCTGGGCCTATATCATTTATACTTGGAGGAAAAGCATTAAAGCTAATTAATCAACATAATATTGGTTATGATTACCGAGTTTGGGCTTTAGCAGGCCGATATATAGGCATTTTTTCATTTATGCTAAATGTTTTAATATTTCTTGCAGTAGTTTTTAGTTAATCTTAAATAAAGGCTTTATTAATTAATGTAATTAATGGAGTAGCGGCACTTAGCAAAATAATGTTTGGCTACAGATAGCAATCTGTATATAATTGGGCAAATAGGTCAAAATAGCTTTAATTATAGTTCTAACAAATCTCGAGTTAGAGCATTCTTTCAAATAATTTCTATATTAATAAATTATTAAAAATAGTGAGGAAAACATCTTTATCCAGAATTCGCCGTTTTTCCCAAATTTTTCAAGCTGCAATTTTATCCTGTGTAATTTCCACCTTTTTGTCGGTGTTTGCTACGGCCAACAACAAGGAAATACAATTGTTTTAATTAGCGGAGGAAATACTAATCCTAATTCTTCTACGTCATTTAGCGGTGGTATAAACCCTTCTGTTAGTGGAAATGGTCAATTCATCACTTACACAGCAACATTTCCTGATCTTCAGCCCGCAGTCTCAAGTGACATCAGCGCAGGAGATAGACTGATCATAAGTAGGGCTAATCTTGATGATAGCGTGCGTGAAGGATTAGCCACTTCTTTAAGTACAGATGGTTTAAGAGCAGTTTTTCAATCATCTATCAACTTAATAGATCCTACTGCTGGTTCTAGCGGCTCAAATATTTACTTAAATGTTCGTGGCAACAATGCAGTTTCTTTAATTAGTGGATCTTTTAATTCTTCATTAAATCCAGCTAATGGAAGCAGTTTTTCTCCTGTTATAAGTGGAGATGGAAATTCAGTTGTTTACATTTCTAATGCTACTGATCTTACTAGTGATACTTTTATTCCCCCTCCATCTAGCATATATCTTTTTAATGGTAGTGGTAATACTTTAATAAGTAGAGATAGCAATGGGCCTTTAGCAAATTGCTCTTCACCTTCTATTAGTCAAAATGGTTCTGTTATTGCTTTTATATCTGGAAATAACGTTTTTATTAGGGATACTAGCACTAATACAGATACAGCTAGTGCAATACCAAACCTACCATTAAATAATAATGCTCCCCACAATTTCTTACTATTAGTTCTGATGGAAGTACCATAGCTTATGTTTCTGGCACTGCTATATTTGTAATTCCTCTTGGTCACCAAATATGACAAGAATGCCTATTTCTGTTGCCACCTCTAATGCTCGTCCAATAGCCTTAAATGCAAATGGTACTCTTTTAGCAGTTTCTACAGGTCAAAGGTTTACAGCAACTGACACCAATAATTTTAGTGATATATACTTATTTAATTTGCAACAAGGTTTGCAAAGTGCAACTTTAGTTAGCCTTCCTAACCTTGACACTAACAATCTTGCTACTGATGGAGATAGTTTTTCTCCTGCTATTAATGCCAATGGTGCTGTGATAGCATTTTCTTCAAGGGCCACGACTCTTACAACAGACAATCTTTTTTCATCTACAAATATTTTTGCTAGTGTTTTAGCTGGTGGGCTTATAGGTGGTGGAGTTGGAACAATAAATCTTGGGCCGGTTTGCTTCCCTGCTGGTCAAGGCATTGCTCCTAATGCAATAGAACTTACTTGGGGCTTCCCTGGTGTCCACAATGAGCAATTAAGAGGTTTTAAGGTTGAAATTAATAGAAAAGAAGGCTCTCAATTTAAGCAAATTGCTAAAGTCCCTGCTGATGGTAAAGCAAACTATATTGATACTTCGCTAAAAGCTAATACTAGATATGATTATCGCCTTTGGATAGAAGATCCTAAAGGCTTTGCTTATTCTGTAGACTTTGCGGCTAAGACGCAAAAGAAGAATAAGAAAAATAAGTAAGTTTCTTTCTGGATAGAAAAACTTCTGATGCCGAGAAAGTATTTTCTCGGCATCTTTTTTTATTCCCTAAAATATGGCAACTTAGTACAACGTAAACTAAGTTTTTTGATATTCTTAAATCTTAAGCCCCAGCGGGGCTTAAGATTAAAATATCAGAATATTTAAGTTACAGAGTACTTAGAATCAAAAAAAATATTGAGTTTAACAAATGTTAGTAAAAGGTCAGGTCATCAATAACCAATATGAGCTTGTAGAAGAACTTGGAGCAGGACTTTCTGCTAAAGTATGGCGAGCTAAATTGTTGAAAACAGATGACTACTTTGTACTAAAAATTTTTAATCTTTCTCATCCAAAACGTAAACAAGATTTTGCTAACGAATGGGAGGTAATGCAGCAATTTAACTTAAAACAAGACATTTATGTTCATTTTGGTTTTCAAGCCTTTACTGCTTTTGATGATACTTTAGGAGTAATTGTTAGCAACTGGGCTAAGTATGGAACATTAGCTGATTTGCTAGAAAATATTCGTGCAAGTAAAGAAAATCTTTCTTATAAAGAGACTCAAGAATTAATGCTAAAAATAATTTCCGGTTTAGAGAGTATTCATCAGAAAAAAAATTTATCTGGACAAGATTTAGTTCATCGAGACTTAAAACCAGCAAATATTTTGCTTAAAGAAAAAGCTGAGCCTTTAATTGCTGATTTTGCTATTTCAAGTTGGGTTGATAGCGAGCGAATTACTGAAAATCCAATTGGCGCAATAGAATATATGTCACCCGAAGCGTTAGAGGGCCAGGTAAGCCAGGCAATAGACATTTGGGCTTGTGGAGCAATCTTTTATGAACTAGTGACAACACAGCAACTTTATAGCCGTGTTAAATGGCCTAGTCCAACGTTACTTATGCGAGAAATCTGCGACTTAAAAAAGGCTGTGCCAATTGAATTTCCTGAAAATATTCCTAAAGAAATAAAAAATATTATTTCCAAAGCTTTAAGTAAAAATATTGCAGATCGTTACAATTCTGCTTTAGAAATGAAAAAAGCTTTAATGCTTGCAACTAGTGAAAAAATAGACATTTTTAACAATGTGCTTGACTTGTCGGCTAGTCAAAAAACTACAAGTTTTCCAGAAAAAAAAGTAGCTAGCCCACTAATTAATAAAATTGCTCTAGCTATAATATTAATCATAAGCTTGCTATCTACAGCTACTTATATTTACCTTAATGATTATCCAGTAATTAATATTAAGCCTGCTAATTGGATGGCAGCAGTACCACCAAAAGATTTAATAACTGCTTATTTGCCGCCAGGTATGATTTTAATTCCTTCAGGAAGATTTCTAATGGGAACTGACAATTTAGCAATTTCTGATGTTTATGAAAGACCTGAAAGGGAAGTGTCTGTTAGTGCTTTTTATTTAGATGTAATGGAAGTTACTAATCAGCAGTTTCAAGCTTTTCTTAAGGCAAATGCTAATAATCCATTACTAAAACGCTGGGAAAGCTGGACATTTAAAGAAGAAGAATCAGATTATCCTATTACCAATGTTACATTTAGTGAAGCTGAAGCTTATGCTAAATGGTTAGGGAAACGCTTGCCAACAGAAGCAGAATGGGAATATGCTGCACGGGGCGACAATAGCGGAACAGTTAAATATTTATATCCTTGGGGGGATCAGGCTAAAGAAATTTACCGACATGCTAACTCTCAAGAAACAGGCAGAAATCGCCCTAACAAAATTGGGAGCTATACAACTGGAAAAAGTCCTTTTGGTATCTTAGACTTAGCTGGAAACGTAGCTGAATGGACTACAAATTGTTATCAAAAAAACACTGTAAAACCATCAGAAAATAATGATTGTCCAGATATAGAAAAGATTTTTCGCGGCGGTAGCTATCATGACACAGCAAGTTATATACTAACTACGCGCCGATTTTGGCTAGGTCAGCTAAATAGCAGCCAAAGACAAAAAGAAATACTTAGGACAATTGGTTTTCGCTGCGCACAAGATTTTTTACCTAAATAAAAACCTAATAATTATCATGTATAAATACTTACTTAATATTGTTTTATTGTTTTATTTCCTGCTTTGCTTTGCTAGTAATGTCTTTGCTCAAATTAAAGACTATGGCACACTAGTAATTAAACTTAATAACCCTACAATAGAAATTACTTCTCCTAAAAATCAATCTCGTATTGATCAAAATACTGTGGTTATGTGCTTAAAAGAGGGAAGAAATAGCATTTCTTGGCGTGAAAATGGCAAGGTAGAAAATAAGCCTGTAGTAGTAAAAACAGGTTTAGTCACAATTGTAGAAATAGGTAATGCAGATGCAGAATTAACAGTTATTACAGATCGTGCTGGTATTTCAGTTGAATTAATAGGCTATTCGTCGCAAATATCAAAATATGTAGGGGAAAAATTAACTTTTAATAACTTGAAATTTGGGCCAGCAACTTTAGTTGCTAAATTATCAGGAAAAAAAGACTTAGTTAAATTGATTGATATTTCAAATAAAACTAATAACTCTATTAATATTGGTTGGGATGATGCAACATTGGATGTTAGGTTTGATCGTGCAAATGTAGATCTTTATATCAACAATCGACTAGAGGCAACTTCTAACAGTGCAGGCCAAATTATTAGCTTAAGTAATGTTTCGCCAGGCTTAAAAAAAATCTCTGGTGTAGCAACTGACCATCAAGGAAATAAATATTTGCTAGAAGTTGAGCCTAAAGAACTGCTTGTTGAAGCAAATAAAACCTATGCAATTAACTTAGCTAGAAAAGATGCTTTGTTACAAGTAAGTGTGGATCGTCCTGCTGTAGAAATTACTGTTAATGGAGTAACTTTAGTTTCAGAAAAAGCCCAATCAGAACTAGCTTTTCCTCCAATGCTAGCAGGAAAAACCAACTTATAAATAAAATCTGGCTCACAAATAATAAATAAAGAAGTCATATTACTTGCAGATCAAATAGTAAAAGAATCAATAGGTTGGAATGATGCTACATTTATAATCCAAGGAGATCGCCCTAATGTAGATATTTTAATTAATAAAAGTTACTAGCTACATCACAAATTAGTAATGAAAGAATAGTGCTTAAAAATTTACCTCCTCAGCATGTTTTGAGTGAAGGAATATTTCAAGCTTTAGGCAATAATTTTTATCCTTTAGATGTTAACCCAAAAGAATTTGATTTATTAGCGGGTCAAACCATAGAAGTAATGCTTAGTAAACGAGATGCACAGTTAATTGTTACTACTGATAGAAAAGACGAAGTAGAGCTTTTACTTAATAACCAAATAAACCCTTTAAATAGAGTAGATAGCAATGTGTATTATTTTCCTTTTATCTCACCAGGAAAAGTTTTTCTTTCTGCTAAATTAAAGGAAAAACCATTACTAGGCACAGACATTTTGCTAAAACAAATAGATTTACCTGTTGGTCAAACACCTGTAAAACTTGAGTGGGAAGACATTTTTCTTTTTGTAGAAGTAGAATCAAAAATAGTTAACTTAAAAGTTAATGGCATAGAAGGGGCAGAAATTTTTTGGGATTATCCTAATAAACAGACAAAGAAAGTTTATGTTTTTTCATTAAAACCTCATCAATCAGTAGAAGTTTCTTGGGAATTACTAGGAAAAAAAGCTAAACCTCTTACACTTTTTATTAAAGAGCTAAATAAATCTCAGGGTCTTGTTATCACTAACCGGCAGGTATCGGAAAATAAATAAAAGCTAGTAAGAAAACTTACTAGCCTTTATTTATTATAAATTATTAATTAGTGCAAGTATTAGTCCATAGAAGTTAAGCCAGTACGAATAGCATATTTTACAAGTCCAGCTAAGCTATGGATTTGTAAGCGAGTCATAATGCTAGCACGATGAGCATCAACAGTCTTTACACTGATTTTTAAGATATCAGCAATTTGCTTATTAGTCATACCTTCAACTAATAATTTTAAGGTTTCTTGTTGACGTGCAGTTAGAATGTTGCGTTTGCTACGACCTCTTAAGGATTCTTTTGGTGTACCATCACCGTTTTCTTCTTCTTTGGTCTTTTTTCTTTTTACTAAAGGAGTATGGCCTTTTGCATCGGCTTTTTTCTTAGAAGCTGTTGTAGTCATAATTATCTCTCACCCAAAAAATAGTTTTAAGCAGTTGTTCTGCTGGCAGGACTAAAATTTAATTTGTCTTGCTGATGTAAAGAATATTTGGATATCAGGGAAAAATAAAGCAGAAGAAAACCTGAAAACCTCTAATGTAATCCTGTAGGTTAATCTAAGGGATTATTAACTAGGTGCTAAGACATTGGATAGATAGCCCACATAGAGAAGCATAATTAAGATAATCTGAATAAACTTAGCTAGGAAATTATTAAAGGTAAGTTACAACTAGAAGGATATTTTAGTAAAAATATATTAGGTCGTCTTTTTGGTGAAAAGGTATTAAGTTTAATAAAATAAGTAAATTAAAAGTAGGCTACCAAAAGTACACACCCGTTAGGTGTGTACTTTTTAGAGTTTGACTGTATAAGTATAAAATTTAGGTTTAGCTAAAAAAATACTAACGATCATTTTTACCTGGTTCAATGATCTCTAAATGGTAACGGCGGTTAAGCTTTTTGCTAGCAGCATAAATAATATCGCGCATTGCTCGTGCTGTACGCCCTTCTTTGCCAATCACATGTCGCAGATCTGATTCTGCAACACGAAGTTCAATAATGCTAGTTTGCGCACCATCAATTTCATTTACTTGTACTTGATCTGGATTATCTACTAATGCTTTAGCCATTGCAGCTACTAGATGTTTCATCATTTTTCTCCTCCATTAGTCCATTCGCAATTTACAGAAAAATTACTACAAGTTCTATCCTTAGAGCAAACAGACCCCATCTAATATTTAGGTTTTAAGATAAAATCTGAGTTGTTGTTACAAAATTAGGTAAAATTTAGAATCTCGCTAATGATAACCGCTTAAAGAAATGAAAACAATAACTAATATAAAATCCTAGCCTAAGCTTAGACTATTTTCATTATCTTGTGCTACCCTTACGCGCAGTCGTTTGAGTTAATGATTTAAGCTCATTCATAAACTCGGTGACATCCTTAAAATCTTTGTAAACAGATGCAAACCTTACAAAAGCTACTTTGTCTAAAGTTTTTAGTCTTCTCATAAGCAGTTCGCCTATTTTAGTAGTAGGTCTCTCGCGCTCTTTAGATTCCTGAACAAATCTTTCAATTTCATTAGTAATTTCTTCTAGTTTATTTGGGCTAACAGGTCTTTTTTCACAAGCTTTTAGTAGTCCCGACAAAACTTTATTGCGGTCAAAAGGTTCACGACGACCATCTTTTTTTATCACCATATAAGGTAATTGTTCAAGGCGTTCATAAGTGGTAAAACGACGATTACAATCTGTACATTCACGACGACGGCGAATTACTTCACCTTCTTGACTTTCACGAGAATCTATCACCTTGTCAAATAAAGAGTTGCAGTAGGGACACTTCATCGGATCTCCACAAAAATCATACTAATGGTTGTGTGATAAGATAGCACACAACCACTAGGGGATGGCAAGAAAAATTTACGCTATATCGTTATTTAAGTTACAGATCCAAAAATACACTCCTACATATAGTGTCTAATTATTTTTCTATACAATTTGTGTTAGTTAAAAATATATTTGTGAAAGCTGCTATATAAATTAATGGTAACTACGTATAAATCAAGCAGTTACCATTAATTTATACTGTATACTGGACTGCGTAAGTTTCTTGATAGCGTTGGATTTCAGTTTCCTTTGTTGTTGTTGACCAATTTAATTCTATTGCCATAAGTTCAGCTACTTTTGCTGCTATGCTTATGCCTTGGTCAGAGGTAAGAAATGCAATTCTAGTGCGACGGACTAGAAAATCATCAAGCTTTGTAGCTTGTTCTTGTCTAACACAATAAACTACTTCAGCATGGATAAATGGAAGTTTTTCTACAAGACGTGTTGCTAAACTAGATTTAGCTGAAACTATATTTAGAACCTCTTGGGCATTAACTCCATAATCTTCTACTAAATGAGTAGCGATAGTTGAGTCTAAGCCTAATTTTCTAGCTTCATCTTTAACTTGGTTTTGAACTTTATCCAGTGTTTGGCTACTAGAAAATCCGCTTAGGAAAATTTTATCTGTAATAGTTGGTTTAACATTTTGGATTAAATTACGTGTTTTCATACTCTTAAACACAAAATCCATCAATTGATTAGCCATCAAACGATAAGTTGTTAATTTTCCACCTGCAATTGAGATTAAGCCTGAATCGCTTTCAAAAATGCGATGTTCGCGCGAGATATCTTTGGTTGATTTTCCGCCTTCATCAATAAGTGGGCGTAGACCTGCATAAGTGGCTAAAATATCTTTGTTAGTAAGTTTTGCATTAGGGAAAACCTTGTTTGTTGAGTCAACAATATATTTAATGTCTTCGGCTGAGGCTCTAGGAGATTCAATATCCTCCTTAAAATCTGTGTCTGTAGTACCAATGATAATGCCTTCATACCAAGGAATAAAAAATAAAGAACGACCATCATTAGCGGCTGATTCAAAGAGTAAGGCTTGTGTAGTAGGGATACGAGAGCGATCTATTGTAATATGGACACCTTTAGCAGGTCTGACTTTACTACTAGCTTGTGGGTCATCAGCCTGGCACATTTTATCCATCCAAACCCCAGTAGCATTTATAACTTGTTTAGCGCGAATAGTAATTTCTTTGTTAGAAATTAAATCCCGTGCTTTAACGGCAGTAATTACATTTTTTTCTTTAACTAAATCAATTGCTTCCAAATAATTACAAGTTACAGCTTGGTAGCTTGTCGCTGATTTTGTCACTTCCATCACAAGGCGAGCATCATTAGTTTGGCAATCGTGATAAAGATAGGCTAGGTGAAGCCCATCGGTTTTTAGTAAAGGAACCATTTCAACAGCTTTTTTGGAACTTAAGCGTTTATGAAACCGAGAGTTTTTAACTTTAGAAACAATGTCATAAAGCCAAAGTCCAAGAAAAACTTGCGCTCCATGCCCCCAACGATAAATAGGGATTAAAAAAGACATAGGTCTTACTAAATGTGGTGCTAACTCTTGAAGCAATGCGCGTTCTGAGCAAGATTCATATGTAACGCGGAAATCTCCTTGAGCTAAATAACGTAGTCCGCCATGAATAAGCTTAGAGGAACGGCTAGAAGTGCCAATAGCGTAATCACCACGTTCAATTAATGCTACTTTTAGCCCTCTAGATGCTGCGTCCTGACAGGCACCAACTCCAGTTATTCCGCCCCCAATAATTAAAATATCAAAATCTTCTTTTTGTAGTTTTTCTATAGCCACTGTTCTTGGCTCAAGTGCTATTTTTGTCATGAGATTATTTTACCTGGATTAAGTATTCCTTGAGGGTCAAAAATTTGCTTTACGCTAGCTAACGCTGCCATTGCTAGTTTACCATGTTCACGTTCTGCCCACTTTGCATGATCACGCCCTACGCCATGGTGATGGGAAATCGTTCCTCCATCAGCTATTATTGCATCTGAAGCAGTAGATTTTATTACTTGCCATTGTTCTAACTCTGAGCCTTTGGTTTGTTTAGTTAGAAAAGTAAAATAAAGTGATGCTCCATCGTGATAGCTATGGGAAATATGGCAAAAAACTACGGCCCGAAAACCAAAACTTTCTATACTTAAAGTTAATGCACTTTTTACAGAATTATAAAGATTAGCTAAATTTGCCCAAGTTGTAGCTGTTTCTAAAGTATCAATCATTATTGAATAATCTAGCAATGTATCACGTAAGTAAGGTAACTCAAAGCGTTCTTTATACCAATGCTGGCCGACACGAGTTCCTAAGTCTATACCATCGTGATGTTTACAAATATCTAATGCTGCTTTAATTTCTTGTTTTACTGATTTATCTGTTGATTCAAAACCTAAAATCATTAAACAAGTAGAATTGCTATAGCCACGATTTTTTAAGTACCACTTCCCAGCTTTACTAAGAGCATTTTCTAGCATTGACTCAGATTCAGCCCGCATTTTCATAATCGCGCTAGTTTCTGTTTCATCTGAAAGCCTTATGGTAGCAGGATTTAAGCCAGCTTGAATAATTGTACGAATTGCTTGCGCACCAGCTAAAAAGTCCTTAAATAATATGCCTCTATAAATTTTAATTGTTGGCATATGGTGAATGCGCATTTTAGCTTTAGTAATTACTCCAAATATTCCTTCACTACCGATTAACATTTGTTTTATTGATGGCCCAGCGGCTGAAGCAGGAGCATCCAAAGTAGTAATTAGTTCTTTAGGGCTAGCTAGCGTCACATTTGACACCATATCTTCTACACGACCATATTTATTTGATTGTTGACCTGCGGAACGGGCTGCAATCCAGCCACCTAGGGAAGAAAATTCAAAAGACTGTGGATAATGCCCTAAAGTATAACCCTGAGCTTGCAAAGCTTTTTCTAGTGCAGGGCCTAAGATTCCCGCTTGAATAGTTGCAAGTAGTGAAATCTCATCGATATTTACTAGTTGATTAAGCAGGCTTAAATCCAAACTAATAGCAGCCGCTTGACCGCTACTTTTTAATGCTTCCACTCCACCTACAACACTAGTTCCACCACCAAAAGGAATTACAGCTATTTTTAAGTCACTAGCTAGCTGTAAAATTTCTAAAACTTGATTTTCTGTCTTAGGATAAACTACTAAATCTGGAGGGTTTTCAATTAAGCCTTTGCGAATACGAGTTAAATCAGGAAAACTTTTTCCCATTGAATGTGTAATTCTGGCTAGATCATCACTTCTTACTTGGTCTTTAGATACTAATTTTTCAAATTTAGCTGCTAGATTTGTGTCTTTAGGGGTTATTTTAATATCTGATAGATTGACAGGTAAAGAGTTTGGGGAAGTTTCACTGTCTTTAAGTTCTAATTTTTCTCGTAGATAAGGCCAAAAATTATGACGGCGACTAAGATCAAAGGTTTTATTTTCTAGTCCCCAACCATACCATTTTAATTCCTGCTTTTGTGACATAAACTTTAGACTCTTAATTAAACTCTTAGAAAAAGGTAAATACTACCTTTTCCTTAGATAACATATTTAATATTTTTAATCAATTACAGTAGTTTATAGTGTATTAATCAAAAAGATTTTATTCTGTTTCGGTCGGTGATTCGATTGGCAAATCTGGGTCATAAACTGCTATTGCTGTTGCCAACCATAAACCATTTTCTTGTTTGCTAACAGTAATATTTAATGCTCTAACGCTATTACTTAATGAATAAGTGATTTTATTTAAGCTCTTTATTTTGAATTTGTTATTAGTTGTTAAGTTTTCTACAGACCAAGCTTTTCCAGAACGTTTTTCTAATCCTAATATAATTGTTGGATCAAGGCTTGGGTCAATATAGCTACGATATTCTGGAGCTATAGCTTGATTACTTAAAGACTCTGCCACTAGATAAAAAACTGTATAAGGATCATTACTTAAATACTTAGACCCTAATTGGTAATTTGTTTCACACCAGTTAATTTCTTGAATACTATAGGCTTGCTCACAAGTAACACAATTTTCAAATAAACCATCTTGAAAAGGTATTTTCAGGTCAAATTCTGGCCCTTTATCAATTAATTTAACTTCTGTGTTTTTATCACCTAACTTTCCTTCAATAAAGGGGAGAGCTTCACGGCTAACATCTGAGAGAGTTTGAGCTTCTAGCTTAAACATAGAAATAATAGGTTCGCGGTTGTCCCCATCAACTAATTCTGAACCAAAAAGAACTAAATATTGTTCTGTATCTTCTTCAATAATAATAGTTTGGTCAGGCAAGGGATCACCTGTTTTTGAACGATAGCGGGACAAAACACTAACAGGGACTAGATTAAGTAATTCTTGGCTACTTAATTTATTTAAGCGTAAGGTTGGTTGGTTATTTGAAGTTGTGACATTGCTAATGGGTGTAAAAGAACTAATATTTGTAATTTTATTAGCACGTCTATTTTCTACAAACCAAAATGTTGCCGCTAGGATAGCACCACTAAGTAAGAAAAAAATATGCCTAGGACTAGCCAAACACGACCTGTTTTAGTCTCTTGAGTAGAGTTATGAGAACATTTGATACAAGTTGTTTGGTTAGTTCTTAAAATTTTGCCGCATTTATCACAAGTTGTTTCTATAGAATTGTCCACAAAAGAACAAATAGCACGGTTTAAGAGATTTTGAAAGCTTTAATTTATCTATAAAAAATTTTTCTTACGGAAAAATTTTTTATAGATGGGCAACAAAAATTTTTTTTTCACCGATAAACTAAACAACTATCGCTCCTATTGAGAAGCTTGTGAAGGATTCATCCCAACCTATGCATATCACAAGTTTCTCAGCAGGAGCGAATCTACTTTTAAAGCTAAAATTTACAGCTTTAGTAAACTAGCCATAAATAGGCTAGTTTACTATATAAGTGTTGTTTTACTAGTTTTTTATCCGTTAGATAAAGGTTGTGTTTTAGCTTCTGGGGAAATAGACTCTTCTTCTACAGTGGGATAGAAAGAAACTATTGAATGAACTGACCGTTCAAAATGATTATCTTGTGCTTGGGGGGCTAGACCTTCTCCATCAAAAGCACATATTATTACAGTGATGTTATCTTCTCCTCCACGTCTTTTAGCTAGCTCAATTAGCTGTTTACAAGCCATTTCAATGCTACTTGCTTTAAGTGTAAACTTAAGCATTTCAGCTTCAGTAACTTTATTAGATAAACCATCTGAACAAAGTAACAAGTAATCACCTCGTCTAAGGTCAATACCTGTAAGAGCAACTTTTATTTCTTGTTGAGTTCCCATAGCTTGTAAAATTACATTTTTTATGGGTGCATGTTCTGCTTCTTCACGGGAAAGTTCACCAGCTAGGATAAGTAATTCTACAAGGGATTGATCTATTGTAACTTGTAGAATGGATTCTCCTCGGATCAAGTAGGCTCGACTATCGCCTACCTCAGCAATATAAGCTTTACCATCACGTACTAGTGCAGCGGTTAGAGTGGCTCCCATACCGGACTTTGCAGAATTATCTTGGCTTTCTTTCCAAATTAGGTAATTAGCACGTTGGACAGCTTTTATTAATTGTTCTTCAGCCGGACGGGACGCAACAGACTTCATTAACTCACTACGTACAGCAGCAACAGCCATTGCTGAGGCTACTTCACCTGCTTGCGCACCTCCCATACCATCAGAGATTATTAGCAAAGTGCCTCGTTTACTAACTTTTTGGTTATTAATCTCTTCGCCAGAAATTTGCGCACCTGTAGCAAGGTCAGAGAGCAAAAAACTATCTTCATTATTTGATCGAACTACGCCAACATCCGTACAACCATAAGCATTAAGCCTAACTTCGTTAGATAGTTTTTTAGTTTTTTTATCAACACCTGAGTTATTAGAATTAGACGACAGTCTTCTAGGACTCATAAGAATAAAGTTAACCTCCAGTTTCCTGGGCAATGATTTGATTTAATGCGGGTAAATGCCATAAATAATTAATTATAAGCTAATGTATAACTTTAATGGATTGTCAACAATTTTGCTTCAATTGTAAATCTTTTATTTTGACATTTCGGAAAATCATTAATTTAGCAATAATGCACGAGGTTTTGCTTAATAAACAAGCAACTTTTGGTGAAGATTTCCCGCTTTAATAAAAATTTCATACTTTAGTTATGGCTGATTGACCAATGCTTAAGCGATAACCCCGGTCAACTAAGTAACCTTTGGTAATTAATTCTGCAATTATGGTTAAGGCTTCTTTGTGGTCAATAAAGGCTTCTTTGCTAATTGCGTTATCAACAATAAAACCTGCTAGCCCTGCACGATCTCTACCCAAACAATGTGCCAAGGACTGAACACTATAACGACCCGGAAACTGCATAACAATTTTAATTAATGCTTTTGTTGCTAACTCATTAGCTGGAATTGGTGCGCACAAGTTACGAACAGGATGTTCAAACGTTGTAACTATAGGGCGTTCTTCATAATGGCTAAAACGACTTTGGGCTTTATATTTGCCTAAATGTAGTTTATCAGCTATTTTTTGATAAAGTAGTAGCGTCACAATAACATCATTAGCAGCATAGTTTAGCTGTTCTTTTGATAGCGGACGACTAGCCCAATTTGAGCGTTGGAAAGTTTTGTCTAAACTAATTCCAAGGTGTCTTTTAGCTAGTGCTTCAAGTGAGCAACCTTTTTCACCTGAGCGACGGGCGGCAAGCATTGTATCAAAAACATTTTCTACAATAATATTAGATAATTTTCTAAGCTTATTTACATCAAAGCTAGCATTATGAATAACTTTAATAATGTTGCTATTAATCATTATTTCTTGTAATGGTTTTAAGTTTAAGTTGCTAAAACAATCTATTATCCAAACTTCAAAAGCATTTTCCCTAGGCACTCCTAATTGAATTAGGGAAACTCGTTCAGCAGTTTTATCCCACCAATAAGCGGTTTCAATGTCTAAAGCCACAAATGAGCTTTCCATCAAAGACTGATTTAGTGACAGTAACATATCATTACTATTAACAAATGTTATGCTAGAGAGTAAATTATTTAGTTCCATAATTATGAGTACAACGTAACTTAAAAGATTTAGTATTTTTATCTTAAGACCTAAAAGGCCAATATAACTGTAATTGAGGATTATAGCTTTAGGTAATAATCAATACATCTTTTTAAGCTTTAAAAGGGTGACAAACTCTTTTAATGCTAAGAAAAAACTCTGTCGCTTCGCCTCACAGCCTTGCACTAAGATTAATACTATAGATTTTAACCCTAGAAGCCTTATAAATAATTGAATAACAAGCCCAGCAATTATAATAGTTTAACAAAGTTATAGGGCTAACATAAAAAATATGTTAGCCCTATTTTGCTAATTTTACTAAAAGATTTAGATAGTTATTCCTCGTTTTCGTCTTCTTCCTCTTCATCAAATTCTAAAAGGTTATTATCGTTAGTTGTAACTCGTCTTGGGCGTTGTGGTTTTGATTCTAAAGAATCTATGGAGTTATTTTTCTCAATCCCTAATCGATGAGCAATATTATTATAAATTTCTCCAGCTATACTGGCTGATACAAAGCCTCTTTCATTAGAACCTGTAGAAACTACTACTACTACTAAGTTAGGTTTATTAGGACTAGAGAAGGAAGCAAATAATCCTAATTTAGATTCTTCCCCATTACAACTTCCTGTTTTGCCAGCTACATTTAATGGTGCTGCTCCAGAACGTCTAGCAGTTCCGTAAGTAACAGCCCCTACCATACCTTCAATAAGTTTTTCCCTAACATCTTCAGTTAAAGTTACTGTACGAAGTAATTTAGGTTGAAAACTTTGCTTATCTGTTTCTGTACGTAAAACTTGTGGTTGGTAAATTTTTCCACCATTAGCAATAGCAGAGGTTAAAACAGCTAGTTGTAGAGCAGTTACGCCAATATCATCGCCATGACTACACATTCTTGGTAAAGCTTGGGGGCTTTTATACTCTGGTAAGAATCCTGGGCTTGCACCATCATTATTAAGGCCTGTCTTTGGACCTAAACCCCATTGACGAGCATAATTAATAACTTGATCAAAGCCTAATTGATAGCCTAATGATTGAAAATACTGATTATTAGAATAAGCTAAAGCATTAATCATATTAATTGAGCCAAGACCACTAATAGTAGCAGGATAATCAGCCTCAGCAACACCTTCATTTAATGCTGCAATAGAAGTAATTAATTTAATTGTAGAACAAGGCTTAAAGGGTTTTCCTATGGCCCAAGATTGATTGACCATACTATAAACTTGCCCATTGTTAGGATCCATTATTACAACTGTTGCAGGATGATCACCTATAGCTGAAAGTGCAGCACGGCGCAGTTCTAAATCTTCTCCTCTTAAATCATCTTGATCAATGAATGTTTTAGCAGTACTTAACAACATATTATTTACAGAAGAAACTCGTGTAATTGAACGTCTATAAGCAACATTACGGCTACGCACAGAGGCTTGACGAATTGACCAACGGCTAGAACGACGACTTTTACTAGTAGTTTTATATTTAGAGGCCAGCTTTCCCTTGGTAACTTTTGTTTTGCTAGATTTAGGTTTTTTAGCAGCAGCATAAACATCATCATAATTTATTGTAGCTAAGGAAAATACCATAAGGATAACTAAGCAAAAAGTAGTAATTCGATACTTCATCTGTCACCTCTTAAAGAAGATAAACAATAGTTGTTTGAAAGATTGATTGATTAAATAAGAAATATGTTGCTTATAAGAACCAGCCTTAAAGTGCTGGTCTATTATCAAAAGCCACTATGTGGTTATAAAGAATAGAAAAATAATTATTTGTTAACAAAATAAATTTTTTGAAAATATCAAAAAAATTTATCTCATATCACTTAATAGTTTGATAATAGCTAAGAAAGTAAGTTAACTATACCATCCAAAATACTTGTAAGCAAAGGCTTTTTTCAGAAAGCAAAAATCTCTAAGTTGTCTTTTACAAAAGAGTCAATTAAAATCAATTTATCTTTTCTACATCGAACTCTAAAACATCAAAAAGCTATCAATCAAGGGAGACTGCCATGTTTATCAGCAAAAGTGCGTCAGTTCTAGTCATTTTACTAATATTAATTTGCTGTTTTATAAGTATGAGTTCAATTAAAGGGCAAGAAATTAGTAAAAATACTATTTCTTTTGCTAGTGTTGGTGATATTATGATGGGGACTACCTGGCCCGAAGGTGCGTTGCTCCCACCTAATGACGGAGCAGATTTACTTAAAGAAGTCACCTCTGTTCTAACTAAACCAGATATAGCTTTTGGTAATTTAGAAGGCCCGATGCTTGAAGGTGGTAAATCTACTAAATGTAGTAAAGGCTCAAAAAATTGTTATGCTTTTCGTGTACCAACTCGCTATGGTAAACACCTTAAAGATGCTGGATTTGACTTAATTAGCTTAGCAAATAATCATGCTTTTGATTTTGGGCAATATGGAATGGAGAGTTCACAAAAAGTTTTAGACACTTTAGGAATTATTCATTCTGGGCCTGTAGGCTCAATAGGTAGTTTAACTATAAAAGGAAAAAAAGTTTCTCTTGTGGCCTTTGCTACTAATTCTGTAGCTTATAACTTAAATGATGTAGAAACTGCTAAACGAGTGGTTGCAGACACAGTAACCAAATCTGATATTGTAGTAGTTTCCTTTCATGGTGGAGCAGAGGGAGAAGCCCATCAAAATGTCCCTCATGGAAAAGAAGTCTACCTAGGAGAAGCCAGAGGTGACTTACGCAAGTTTACTCATGCTGTAATAGATTCTGGAGCAGATTTAGTAATTGGTCATGGCCCGCATGTAGTTCGTGGAATGGAAATTTACAAAGAACGCCTTATTGCTTATTCTTTAGGTAATTTTGCTACTTATGGAGCATTTAACTTAACAGGTGCAAAAGGTTTATCTCTAATTTTAGAAACTAATATTGATTTAACAGGAAAATTTTTGAATGGAAAAATTTATCCATTAAAACAAGAAAAACCTGGTGGCCCCAAATTTGATACAGAAAAACAAGTGATTTCCGTTATTAAAACTCTCTCAACACAAGATTTTGGTTCAAGTGCAGTAAAAGTTGCTGAAGATGGTACAATTTCTTACTCTAATTAATATTTATTAATAAATTAACATTACGAGAAAATAATATGAAAATAAGTATATTACTTCGCCAATTAGCACTTATTAATGTGTTTTGTTTACTAACTATTATCAATACTTTTGCTCAAAATAACTGCCCAGAAACGCCCTCATCTAGTAACTTGGAAGAAGAGTCTATAGTAAATATAAAAACCAGTGAGGTTTTATGGCCTATTACAGTTAGAGATCAAAAGGGACGGTTAGCTAAAGGGCTGTGTGAAAGTGATTTTACTGTAGTTGAAGATGGGTCAATTCAACAAATTACAAGTTTTAACCTACGTGAAGCACCTGTAAATGTAGTATTGCTTTTGGATGCTTCTGGAAGTGTTTATTCAGAAATTAAAAACATTCGTCAAGCGGCTATTAAATTTTCTCAACTCCTACGACCTATTGACCGCGTTGCAATCATCCAATTTGCTGACAAAATAGAACTTCTTCAAGATTGGACTGGAGATTCAGAAGATGTTAAACAAGCTATAAATAAGCTTTATCATCCAGGTCAAGCTACCTGTCTTTGGGATGCTTTATTTTATGCAACTAAAGAAAAATTAGCTAATTTAGAGGGTCGCAAAATAATCATTATACTAACAGATGGGGATGATAACGGTAGTTCAATTACTCAAGAGCAAGCTTATTTATCATTATTAAAAAATAATGTAGGTTTATATATTGTAAATGAATCCCGCATTTTGATGAAAAAGCTAAAAAACACTTATACTTTTACTAGTCATTTAGTAACTAGAAAAGCTGAAGCAGCGGCAATGTTAGAAAGATTAGAAAAAGCAGAAACCGAGTTAGAAAATTTTGCTTATCGAAGCGGTGGCAATATTTATACCCCTTTAAAACCCCAGGATTTAACTTTTGCTTATGCCCAGGTAGCAGAAGAAATCCGAAATCAATATATTATTACCTATACCCCAAGCAATGAACATAGAGATGGAAAATTCCGTATGGTGAAAGTTTTATTAAGTAAATTAGGCTTAAGCGTACAAGCTAAAGAAGGTTACATTGTAGCTAAGGAGTAAATAAATTAACCAGGCTTATACTCTAGTGTTACTTAAAACTCTATAAAACCAGTCAATATAACTAACTACTTGATTTAATTATTATTACATCTACTAGCTAAAATAATTAACTAGTAAATGCAGTATAAACTAAAGAAATATTATATTACTTAGTTTACGTTGTACTTCTATTATTAAGAATAGCACTTAAAAATTACTACCCACCAAACTATTAAGTAAAATCCAGTTTAACAAGCTTAAACCCTATGTACAAATCATTATTACTGCTATGTCCGTAGAAAAATAAGCAGCGATTTAGAACTACCGCAGCAATTCTTCCAGAAAACTACTATTAAGAATTGATTTCTTGTCAAGGTTTAGTCCATACTGATGCCCCCTTAGTTATGCTAGGAAAATTGCTGGGTGGCACTTTGAAAAAGCTTATTTAAATACCTCTGGAATTTGCTTTGTAAAAAATTGGGTCTTTTAAGGAGATTTAGGATGAAGCACAATAAGTTATGGTTCTTTTCTGCAATGGCTATTTTGCTGTTGCTACTAATTCAAAATAACAATGTATCGACGATTGATGCTTTTAGCAAAATACAAAAAGGCAGTAGTAAAACTAAAGTAGGTCTTGACCAACAACGTAGTGAGGCTTTAACTAAGCTTTATATTGACAGTTGTATTGGAGAGAGCTTTTCTTATGATGAAGTAGATATATTAAAAAAATTTGCTTTGGGGCAAAGTATATCAACCATAGAAGCAGATCTAGTTATTTCTCGCGCCCTTTATACAAAATATATTCTTAAGTCTAATTTGACCCTAGATCAAAACCTCCTTTTACAAGTTTATGAAAATAACCAAGAACCAGTTAAACCGGGATATAATATGCGTAGCTTGGTTATGCAAAAGTCTACAGATTATGCTCTAACAGAAGTTGAACCTAATAACAGCATCATCGAAGCTAACCACAATAAAGCTAATCTCTTTTATGGTCAAATACAAGCAAGTTCCTTTGATAGTGATAATTTTGCTTTCTCTGCTGGAAAAGACTCTGTTGTTTCCATAAGCTTTGGGGCTGTAAATAATGATAATGATGGACAATTTGAAGTAAATTTAGAATTAGTTGATTCTAATGGTGACTCTATTACTCCACAATTTATTTCTAAAAAATTCCCCAATTCTGTCAGCAGGCTAGCAGTTTTTAGCATACCTTCTACAGGTGAGTACTTTGCAAAAGTTTCTCCTGCAAAAACCTCTTTAGATTTAAGTAATGATTATTTATTAAGTATAGATTTTATTAAGTTTGCTAGTGGCTCTGTTGATGTGGAAGATATTGCTCCTCTAGCACCAACAAGCATTGTTAATGGAGATTTTGAGGCTGGCAATTTTACTGGTTTTACAACTGTAGAAACCGGTAATGGTGCATGGTTAGTCTACTCTGGCCCAGGCCCAGGTAATATTGCTCCTCCTCAAGGTACATTTGCAGCAACAACTAATCAAGGTGGGCCAGGTACTCATATACTCTATCAAGATATAACTTTAACTGGTAGTACTACTCTTTCTTTTATTCTCTATTACAGAAGTAATGCTCCACTTATTACTCCTAGTCCCAATATACTTAATCATACTACTGTTCCAAATCAGCAATATAGGGTGGATATTATAGATCCTATGCAACCAATTGATACATTAGCGGTTTTAGCTAATGTGTTTACAACAAACACAAATGATCCAATGCTGTTAAATCCTACCAATATGACGTTTAATCTTGCTCCTTTTGCAGGTACTACAGTAAGGATACGCTTTGCAGAAGTTGATAATCGAGGTCTTTTCCGTGCAGGTGTAGATAATATAGTAGTTACACCAAATACAGTAGCAAGTGCAACTACATTAACCGCTTCACCAAATCCATCAGTATTTGGGCAAACAGTGACATTTACAGCAACTGTAACCCCTCAAAGTGGAACAACTCCTCCTACAGGTTCAGTTGTTTTTAATATTGATGGAATTGACCAAGCTCCTATTACTTTATCTAATGGTCAGGCTAGTTTTCCTATTTCTTCTTTTTCCACAGGTAATCATACTATTTTTGCTACTTATAATGGTAACTCTGATTTTCTGGCAAGTACTTCAGCTATATTTGTTCAAACTGTTAATCAAGCTACTACTAGCACAACACTTAACTCTAGTCTTAATCCATCAACATTGGGGCAAACTGTTACTTTTACTGCAACTGTAACAGTTAATATGCCTGGTGCGGGTACTCCTTCAGGCTCAGTTAACTTTTTTGATGGTTCTACAATGATTGGTTCAGGCACTTTAAGTGCTGGGGTTGCTACTTTTGCGACTTCAAATCTTAGCCTAGGAACACATTCTATTACTGCTCAATATTTAGGAGATAATAATTTTAGTGGTAGTACTTCAGCAACTCTTAACCAGATGGTTAATTGTCCTACTATTACAATTTCGCCAGCTAGTTTACCTAATTCACAAGTTAATACTACTTATAACCAGAGATTAACAGCTAGTGGAGGAACAACCCCTTATACTTTTTCAGTGATTAGTGGAAATTTACCTACAGGTTTAAGTTTATCTCCAAATGGAGTTTTGGCAGGAACTCCAACTGTTACAAATATATTTAACTTTACTATACAAGTTAGCGATGCTAATAACTGTATGGCTACTCGTAACTATGTTATAAGCATTTCTTGTGCAGCTATAAACATTACTCCTATTAGCTTGCCTAATGTAATAGTTAATACTGTTTATCCAACTCAAACTTTAGTTGCTAATGGAGGAATCGCTCCTTATAACTTTACTGTTAGTAATGGAACGTTACCAACAGGTTTAACTCTTACTACTGCTGGTGTTTTATCTGGTACTCCTACTTCTATAGGAACTTTTAATTTTACTGTAACCGTAACTGATACAAATAGTTGTGTTGGGACTATCATTTATACAATTGTTGTTAATTGTCCAAATATTATAATTGGCCCTGCAACTATTCCTAATGCTCAGGTTAGCTCTTTTTATTCACAAGTATTTAGTGCTAGTGGAGGAGTTGCACCATATACTTTTGCTTTAACAAATGGGACTTTACCTTCAGGACTTGTCTTTATTGCTGCTCAAAAAGGAATAGCTGGAACACCTCTTGCTAGTGGAACTTTTAATTTTACCATTACTACAACTGATGTAATTGGGTGTTCTGTTAGTAGAAATTATACTTTAACTGTTGCTGCAAGTGCTGGAAGTCTTGGATTTAGTGTAAGTGCTGTTAGTGTTGCTGAGGGAGGAAAAGTTACACTTTCTGTTAATCGTACTAATGGCAACACTGGTGCTGTTAATGTTAACTATTCTACTTCAAATGGAAGTGCTATTGCTGGTAGGGATTTTACTTCTAAGTCTGGAACCCTCACTTTTGCTAATAATGACACTGCTCCTAAATCTTTTACTATTGACACAATAGCTAATAGCTCATTTGGGCCAAATAAAACTTTTAATGTTCAACTCTCAGGTGCTACTAGTGGTGTAACTATTAGTATTCCTAGAGCAATAGTTACTATTATAGAAAAAGATACTGCTCAACCAGGTCAGATTGCTTTTGAACAAGGCTCTTATTCAATAAGTGAAAAAGCAGGTGTTGCTAGAATTACTCTAACTCGTTCAAATGGTAATAATGTTGCAGTTGCAGTTAATTACTCTACTAGTGCTGGTGCAAATGCTAGTAGCGGGATTAATTATTTTGATGCTAGTGGAACTCTAAATTTTGGTGTTGGTGTTAATAGCCAAAGTTTCACTATCCCTATTATTGATGATAAAAAACCTGGAGGCGATAAGGTTGTTAACTTAAGGTTAAGTGGGACAACTAATGGAGCTTCATTAGCTCTTTCCACAGCTACTTTAATTATTACTGAAGCTTCTGACCCACCTCCACCTCCTCCAGTTGCTCCAGCTAAATTACAGAGTGATAGCAGTATTGATTTTGGTAAAGTTAATCTAGGTAGCACTCTTACACGAAACTTTAGACTAACTAATGTTGGCGGAGAAAACCTTAATATAACAAATGTTTCTATCTCAGGTGATAATCTAAGTATTTCCTCTATTCCAAATACTTTGCTTAAAGCTAATGAAAGTACTTCTATAGCGGTAACATTTAAGCCTTCTAGTTTAAGTAAAATCACAGGAAATGTAGTAGTTACAAGTAATGGGGGAAATGCCAATATTGCTTTAACAGCAGAAAGTATTGATTTAGAAATGCCTAGAGTTAGTTTTAGCAATCCTAGTGGAGGCCAAATTTTTGAAGCTGGAAAAGCTGTAGTAATAACTTTCCAAGCTTCTGACAATGATGATTTATCAGGTTTTACAGTATCAGTAGTAGGCTCATTACTTTCTCGTGGCACATTTAGCAATGACATAGGCCGTTTAGATGGAAAGAGCAGAAGCTTAGTTTGGAATATACCTATAACTTTAGAAAGTTCTGATGCAAAAGTAATAATGACTGCAACTGATCGTAGTGGAAATATTACTACTACAACAAGCGGAATTTTTTCTATAAGAAAAGCTGTTTCAGCTAATCCAACCCCTGTTATAGAAACTAGATTAAGTTTTACTCCCCCTCCTACAGGTGTAATTGCCCCTCCTAGTAATTTGGTTGCAGAAGCTAAGGAAAGCGACTTCCAAATATCCAACAAGTTACCTGAGCCAGCACTACTTGTAGAAATTTCTTTCCAGCCTCCTCCTATAGGTCAAGTTCTTCCTCCTCAAAATGTTAGAGTTAGAGCAAAAGAACTAGAGCCAGAATCTATTGCCAATGTAGGAAAAGTGCTTAAAGGTATTGTTAAAGCAGAAGAAGAGTTAAAAATAGCAGGATACAATGTTTATAGAGTTCCTCAGCCTGTAGATGGCACATTACCTAAAGTAGAAGATTTAGTAAAAGAAGAGAACCTAGTAACAACCCTACCTCCAGATGCAACAGGATTTATGGACAAGCCATCAACAGGACAATCAGATAACTTTGCCTACAGTGTAACTTCATTTTTTGGAAATGGAATGATGAGTAGCGGTTCTGATCCAATGGGAACAAACCTTCCTGTAATAAAAAACCCAACATTTGCAAAAGGCACTGTGTTTTTAGATGCAGCTAGTTCATTTATTAAAAACGGGGCAAAATTAATAATAAATGATGAGGAAAGCTATACATTAGGGTTTGACGTTGAAGCAACTCGTTTTACTGTTCCTAAAAAACAAGCAAGTACAGAAAATGGTCTGGTAATCAAAAAAGTAGTAACTAAAAAGGATATAGTAAAACTAGTAGTAAAAAATCCTGAAGGAACAACCTCAGTAGCAGTAAGATTTAATAGAAAAGGTATTGTAGATACAATAGATAATGAAACTACTCCAGTAAATGAAGCTGAAAGAAAAATAGAACCAAAAGCAGATGAGGCAACTATAGCTGGATTTAATATCTACCGAGTAACCCAACCGTCAGATGGAACAGTACCTAAAATAGAGGACATAATAAAACCAGAAAATCTTATAGGGTCAATATCTGGAAGCGAAAACACATTTATGGATAATGCCCCCACAAGTTCAAGTTCAACTGGAAACTTTACATATAGCGTGACAAGTTTCTTTGGAAATGGAATGATGAGTAGCGGTTCTGACCCTGCTTCTACTGATTTACCTGTGATTAAAAATCCCACTTTTGAGGATAAAACTATATTTTTAGAAGCAGCAGCTTCATTTATTAAACTAGGGGCTGTTTTAATTATTGATGATACGGAAACATTTGTACTTAGTTTTGATGAGAATGCAACCCGTTTTACTACAGCTAAAAGTAAAGGGGCCTCTTCCAATCAAACTATTGATATGTTTCTTAAGAAAGATGTTCCTGTTCGTTTAACTGTTAAAAATCCTGACGGTAAAATTTCTGTTGCTGTTATGTTTACTAAAAATAAGTCTACAAAGAATGATTAAAAGAACTTTAATTTAAGATATGTAATGCTGTAGAAGGCAGTTAAACAATTTCTTTTACTTCTTATAATCTCTTAGGAAAAGATTGTTTAACTGCCTTCTTACAAATCTTCCGCAAGAAAACCCACGTCTTTAGGTTTTAGTATCTACACAAATTTGTAAGTGTTTTGTTTAGAAGATTTAATTTTAACATTAATTTCTGCTAAGTTCTTTATTTTCAATATTCGATGTAACATGTGTAGATACTAAAATCTTTAGGCGTGGGATGAATTGCGGCAGTGAAATAAATAAATAATAAATATTGACGTAAGAATAATAGCATAATATAATAGAAAAATGAAAGCAAATAGAGTAATCCAAATAGAGCTACAAGTACCAAGTAGAACTTGGCAACAAATGACAGATGCCAGAATAGAAGCGGCTCGCTTATGGAATAGAATGGTAAAACTGCACTTGTGGTTTAGGAAAAGAAGTAAAAATGGCCTACTCAATCCCAATTTGAAAACATTTTGCAAGGAAATTCTGCCTACACAGTCAAGCCATCCAAGCATTAATAGCTAAATTCTTTGCAAATATTGAAACAACTCGCGTCAATAGAGCAAATGGAGAAAAACACGCTCGCTACCCATATAAGAAAAAGAACTACTTTAACCCTATCTGGAAAGGCCAACACATAAAAGTAGAGAATAACTACATAATACTACCAATGGGAATAGACCCTCACAGCAGAAAAAGACAATTAGGAATTTGCATCCGTTTGCCAAAAGACTTGCCAGAAGGAAAAATAGTACAAGCAGAGTTAGCTTTTGGTAAATTGCTTTTGACTATCCAAAATCAAGTTGAAGTAACAAAACCAGCTAATGAGAAAATAGCAACAAGTGATTTAGGTTCAATACATTTATCAGTAGTAACAGATGGTCAAGATTCTCTAGCAGTAGTAGGGCGAGGTCTTAGAAGCATCAATCAAGGAAAAGCTAAAGCATTAGCAGAAATCTCTCAACTTCAATCTCGTTGTCAAAAACATTCTAAGCGTTGGACTAAACTTCAAAAGCTAAGTATAAAATACTAAATAAAGCAGAAAATCAAACTAAAGACCTACTTCACAAAGCAGCAAATGAATTAGTAAATTTCTGTAAGGCAAAAGAAGTATCAAAGCTAGTAGTAGGTGATATAACGCAAATAAATAGAGGGAAGAAAGATAAAACATCCCGAAGATTAAACCAAGAAATGGGGTTATTAAGTTTAGGATTATTTGTAGCATATCTTAGGTATAAACTAGCCATCTTTGGAATAGAATTAGAAGAATATAATGAGTCTTATACAACTAAGACGTGTCCGGCTTGTGGTAACAAACATAAGCCTATAGGCCGACAATATCACTGTAGAAAGTGTAAATTTGTAGGCATTCGAGATGAGGTAGGAGCAATTAACTTGCTAAACAAATACCTCAATAAGGGTGAAATTAAACCCAATTTCCTTATTCCTAAAGGAAAAGTAAAGTATCTACGACCTGTGAAGTTGAAAAACTTAGCTAGACGTAGTAGAGCCGCTGACACCGGCCACCCCTTAATCCACGCAAGTTGTGCTGATGGGTGATGCTTTTATGGCTTGGAAGCGGTTGGACTGTTTCTAACAGTAGGTGTGAGCCTTTCTGACTACTTCCTTAGCGACCAAAAGAATCCAATGCCTTTAGGCTTTGGAGTGTCAATATTACGATGTAGGTATTTTTGAAACAGCCATTTTTCTAAAATTGCTATAAACTGGTTAATTTGAAAGGGTTTTTCTAAAAAGTCATCCATGCCAGCTTGAAAGAACTTTTCTGGATACTGTGCATCACTAGCAGTTAAGGCAATAATCGGGATATGTTTTTTAGTACTATTAGATTTATTGTGTTCAGATTCTAAGCGTCGAATTTCTACTGTAGCTTTATAGCCATCCATAATAGGCATATTACAATCCATAAAAATTACTTGATAAGCTTTTTTAGATAGCATTTTTAATGCGTCTAAACCATTTTCTGCTATATCAAGTTTATAACCTAACTGTTGAAGTTGTCTTTTTACTATTAATTGATTCATTTTTTCATCTTCAACAAGCAAAATTAACACTTCTGGTTTTGGTTCTGCTTGAGGTTGGTTGGTTGTGTAGATTCTAGTTTCTTCTATAGGTGAAGTAGAAATTTTTGGTCTAATTTGACTAGGTGAAAAGCTTTTTTCTAAAGGTTTTTCTAGGGGTGAAATGCTAGTGTCAGATTTTTCTTTAGGCATTATTGGAATTTGTACTATAAAAGTGCTACCAACACCTAATTGGCTATTAATAGAAATTGTTCCATTATGAGCATTAATAATACGTTTAACTATAGCTAAACCTAACCCTACACCAGAGCCTTTTTTCTTGATTCAGCTTGTCGATAGGGTTCAAACAAACTTGGAATTGCTTCTGTTGGAATACCTTCACCTGTATCTTTAATAGAAATTTGCAAAAATGTTTCGCTTTCCTTTGTTATTAAACAAGCTTCTATAGTTATTTTTCCTTGATCAGGGGTAAATTTAATTGCATTTGAAAGCAAATTAGCTAAAACCCTTTCAAGTTTAACTATATCAACAATAATTTTAGGCAACTCTTCTTTTATATTTAGTTCCACTTGAATTTTATTTGAAGTAGCTGAAAGTTGTGCAGCTTGAAAACAATCATAAAGTAAATTTTGAGCCTCAATTTCTTGAAAATCTAATTTTATGTCTTGAGAATCTGAACGGTAGAGTTCTAAAACTTCTCTAACTAAGGTAAGAATTTTGTTAACACTACGTTCAGAGGCAACTATTAAAGACTTATTTTCTTTATCAACAGTTTCATCTTCAGACAAAATTTCTAATGTAGCTTTAACTACAGAAAGAGGAGATTTTAAGTCATGAACAAGCATTGCGGTAAAAGTACTTTTAATTTGGTCTAGTTCTTTTAGCCTAGCATTTGCTTGTGTTAATTCAACATTACGTAAGCTAAAAATCTCAGCATCCTTTTCCTTTAATCTAGCATTGGTTTCCGCGTATTCTTTAGCCTTTTGTAGCGTTCTAATACGAGCAGCTAAACCCAAAGAAAGAAGTACAACCTCTATTGCTGTTGCAAAATGTAAAATATAATGGACAAAAAAAGTATCTACAATAACACCACTATTTCTTAATGCCGTAATAATTCCACTTAATCCAAAAGTTGATAAAGAAATCAAATAATACCAGGCTGGGTTAAATTTCTTTTTAATACATAAAACAGCCGCAAAAATAAGTATTGATAATAAAATAATGCTACTAAAGTTATTTAAAAATGGAACAAGTGGACGATAGAAAAATAATGATATAAAAGTGAGCAAAGCAAACCAAATAATAAGAAATTTAGTTGGTTTATCAAATGATGGTAAGTTTTCTCTTAAACAAAGATAAGTTCTTCCAACAAAAACGGCCCAAACTCCAATAAGACCAACAGAAATTTGTATAACATGATTAGTTAAACTTGTTGAATTAGGCCATAAATATTGTGCAGCTAATCCATCAAATGCAAATTGTACTACTCCAACTGTACTAATACGCATTACATAGAAAAAATAAATAGGGTCTCGAATAGTTATATACAAAAATATATGATAAGTAATAAGGCCCAAGAAAATGCCATAGTAAATACCCAAAAAAAGTAAATTTTTTAAGTTATTTTCTGTAAAATATTCTGTCTGCCAAAGAGTTAGAGGAATAACTTTTGTGCTAGAAGATTCTACTCTTAAGTAAATAATTATTTGTTCTTGTTGAGGTATTGGAAGCTTAAAAACCAGATTTTGATGTTTAACCTCTCTTTTAGAAAAAGCAAAAGAGCTACCAATAGTTTTTTGAGTAAAAGAGAGCGTCCCATCACTAGATTTATTTGGTAAAAACACTTGAGCTTGATTTAACCTTGGAAAGTTTATTTCAAGTAACCAGGTTTTTTCTTGGCTAGATTTATTTTCTATTTTTAGGCGTAACCAAATAGCAGATTTTGTAAACCCAAGAGTTGGAACAGATTGCTGATTATGTTTAAAATTTGAATCAAATTTTTTTGATGCTATGTCATCAATTGTTAATGATTTATCTTTATCTTCTAAAATGTCTAAATAGGGGCTAAGGTTATATTTGCCTTGGTTATCTGTTAATTCCAAAATAGGTTTTAGCTCATCAGCTTGAGCATTAAAACTTACATACAGTAAGAAAAAAATAGGTAAACATGCTAATACAAACACTAACAACCAATAAAAGCTTTTGTTAGCAAGTAGATTTAATTTATAGTCATTAAACCATAAATATTGTCTTTTCATTAGTCTAGCTATTCTTCTTTAAGTTGTGATAAAAGAAATTCGGCTAAAGCTAGATCCGCAGGTTTAGTAATTTTTATATTTTCTGCTAGACCTTCAACTATAGTTACTGTGTGGCCTATCCACTCCATCAACATTGCATCATCGGTAGCAAAAAAGTTTTCTGCTACTGCTCTTCTATGTGCTTCTAAAATCAATGAATAACGAAATGTTTGTGGTGTTTGTGCTTGATAAATATTAGCGCGTGGTAATGTGCGTAAAACTTTTCCATTAACTACTTCTTTAATTGTATCCGTAGCAGCTAAAGCGCAAAGTGCTGCGCCTGTTTCGCGAGCTACTGCTATAGATTTACTAATTAATTTTGCTGTAACAAATGGCCGTACCGCGTCATGAATAGCAACTATTTCTACTTTTTCGTGTAGCGGTGAATTAGCAATAAAATCTAAAGCTGCAAAAATAGAAAGTTGGCGTTCCGTTGCACCTACAACAGCCGGGAGAACTTTTTTTAATTCATACTCTTGGCACAGCTTAGACAAAACACCATCATCTACCGCTTGAATAGGCAGGGCAACCAAAATTGCATCAATATCTGAGCATTTTTCAAATTGTCGTAGGGTATGGACTATTAAAGGTACACCACCTAGAGACAGAAATTGTTTACTAGGTGATGTATTACTACTTTGCATACGCCGGCCTTGTCCGCCAGCAGGAATAACTGCAATATTCATTTGTCGTCTACTCGAGAGCTTTAACTTTACTCTACACGATATTTACTAGAATTATGCACTGGTGTTGTAGGTGTATTTCGCACATCACCACGATCTGGTGAGATAGAACGATTTTCATTGTTACGCAATTCTGGTGCTATTACCCTACCATCAGGGGGAGTAGTTCGACCATCCAAAACACGTCCATCTGAAGGAGTAGAGCGACCATCTTCGCTGCCCATATAACGACCAAAAATCATTTTTCCCGCAGTTGTTTGAAGTACACTAGTGACACTAATCTCTATATTTCTTCCAATTGAACGCCGAGCATTATCAATTACTACCATTGTCCCATCATCAAGATAAGCTACACCTTGGTTGTATTCCTTACCTTCTTTTAAGACAAAGACTTTCATTGTTTCACCCGGTAAAACAACCGGTTTAAGAGCATTAGCTAGCTCATTAATATTAAGTACAGCAACACCTCGAAGTTGGGCTACTTTATTTAAGTTAAAATCATTAGTGACAATTTTGCCATTTAATTGTTTAGCTAGCTCAATTAGTTTAAGGTCTACTTCTCTAATATCTGGAAAATCAATATCTGATACCAAAACATCTAGGTTATGATTTTTCTGTACACGTTGTAAAATATCTAAACCTCGACGGCCCCGGTTACGTTTGGCTGAGTCCCCACTATCAGCTACTTGTTGAAGTTCACGTAACATAAATTGTGGAATTACTAATTGACCCCCTAAAAAGCCTGTTTCGGCTATATCAGCAACACGGCCATCAATAATTACACTAGTATCAAGGATTAAATGTTGATTTTTTCCTGTCCCATCGCTACGAAATAAACCACCAAGAATTGATAAATCCAGGTAATCTCCCTTAATAGCTCCAACAATTAAACCAACATACCCCATAAACATTATTAGTAAAAATGTCACATAAGCTTTAACCTGATGTGAAATCTCTCCTTGTACAGAAATTAAAAAACCAATTAACGAAGCACCAATGATGCCAAGTATTGAACCTATAGCTCCACCTATTAGAGTTTTAATAGAAGCACGACGAATGCGAGTTTCAAAAAAAATAATTCCAGATGCTAATATAAGACCAACTATAAAGGATAAAATTGCACTATTAGTAATTGGTTGTTGCAAAAAATAACTTGCTCCAGCCAATGCTAAGAGAAAACCAAAACGGATTAAATTTACGTCAAAATTCATTAAGTTTTTCAGCACAAATATTTGTTAAACTTGTACTGCCCCGGTCGTAAAGTTAGAAAAGTCACTTTAAGAATAATTTTTAGACAGGTTGATTGTTTTCCGCTAATTGTATTTTATTATTGTTATTAAGTTTGAAAGCTTTTTATGTAGGTTTTGCTTTATTATAGCAAGTAAAATATGTTTGCTAAAATCTGAATTAGCTAAGAATTAGCCGAATATAAGAGGATATACTTATTTATCAAAAAAGTTCATCTAGTAAATCTATAACAGAACGTATTGCTACTACCTCAACATTACTAGGAGATTCAATTCCACTTGCATTATTAGCTGGCATTAAACATTTGCCTAGACCCATTGCAGACACTTCCCTTAACCTAACACTAGGTTGAGCAGAAGAACGAACTTCCCCAGCTAAACCAACCTCACCAAAAACAGCAATAGAAGGCTCTATAGGAATATTCTTAAAGCTAGAAATAATGGCTGCAACAATTCCAAGGTCTGCTGCTGGCTCATCTAAAATAATTCCACCAGCAACATTAACAAATACATCTGCTCCATATAGATGAAATCCAGCACGTTTTTCTAACATAGCTATTAGTAATGCTACTCGGTTTTGATCTACTCCTTGTGCCATCCGTCGCCCATTACCATAATTACTAGAAGTTACTAAAGCTTGTATTTCTACTAAAATTGGACGTGTCCCCTCCATACAAGCCAGTACTACAGATCCAGCAACGCCAACAGGACGTTGTTTTAAGAAAAGTTCAGAAGCGTTTTTTACTGCTATTAGCCCTGAGCCAGTCATTTCAAAAATTCCTAGCTCATTAGCTGGGCCAAAACGATTTTTTACAGCCCTAACAATCCGATGATTATGATGATGCTCCCCTTCAAAATAAAGCACTGTATCAACAATATGTTCTAGGGCTTTTGGCCCAGCTAGCATTCCTTCTTTAGTAACATGCCCTATTAGAAAAATTGTAATATTTTTATTTTTAGCTTGAACTAAAAATTGTCCTGCTACCTCACGAATTTGAGAAATTCCCCCTGGCGCAGAATCTATTTTTTCTGAATAAACTGTTTGTACTGAATCAACAATTATACAAAAAGGTTTATGATGGGCGACTTCATCTAAAACTTTCTCTAAGCAAGTTTCAGGTACTAAAAAAAGATTTTTAGGTCAATCCCAAGACGTTGACCACGAAGTTTAATCTGTTTTTCTGATTCTTCCCCGCTCACATAAAGAACTTTTTGTTCCGATTGACTAAGCTTTTCAGCTACTTGTAAAAGTAAAGTAGATTTACCAATCCCAGGATCACCACCTATTAAAACTAGACTTCCTGGAACAATTCCACCACCTAAAACACGGTCAAATTCCACTATACCTGTAGAAACACGGCTATTATCTTGACTAGAAATATCTTGGTAGTTTGCAGCAATTGTGCTAGTAGGTGCTAGGCGTACAGCACTGCTTTTAGTTTCACGTTCTTCTACTAAACTATTCCATGCAGCGCAATCAGGACATTTACCTAACCATTTTTTGCTTTGAAAGCCACATTGTTGACAAGAATAAACGGTTTTATCTTTTACCATAAGAAAAATAATTACAGCATCAATAAAATGGTGCAAGCTATCCGTGCAGATAAAAAATTTTATTAAAATATTGCTTTGAGCCAATGTAGTTAAAGATTATACTTGTTTGGCAGTTATAAAACATAAAATGTAATGTTTAGCCAAATATTAATACTAAGTATATATGCCAGATGTAGCTAGAAATATAGAAATTAAAGCAAAAATATCTGATTGGCAAAAATTATATCAGCTAGTAATAGCACTTAGCGACACACCAGAAGAAATATTAGTACAAAAAGATATATTTTTTCCTGCTCAAAATGGTAGATTAAAATTAAGAATTTTCCAGGACGACCATGGCGAGTTGATACATTACCAAAGGGAAAATACTATAAAAGCTAAAGAATCTAGCTACATTATAGCTAAAACTACTGAACCTTTAGCTATGCAAGCAGCACTTTCTAAAGCTTTAGGAGTAATTGGAATAGTAGAAAAAAAGCGTCTACTTTATAAAACAGGGCAAACCCGAATACATTTAGACCAAGTAGCAGGGTTAGGAAACTTTTTAGAACTAGAATATGTTTTAAGCCCTAGAGAAGACATTGATATTGCTAAAAGTTTGGTGGCAGATTTGATGCGTTATTTAGAAATAGCATCAAATGATCTAATTGCTAACGCATATATTGATATGCTTTTGTAAATTGATTAAGTAAAGCAGTATTGAAATAACGAAAACTTGCAGTAACAACTAGTTACAGGAAGGATAAATTTAATGGATAATAATTATCCAAAAAATCCATATAATCAACAGTTTGGCAATAATAACCAACAACAATATGGTCAAGCACTTCCACAATATAATCAACAACAAGATCAATATGGTCAAGCCTATAATCAGGAACAAAACCAACAATACGGTCAACAATACGGCCAAGCCCAATATCCTCAACAAAACCAACAATACGGCCAACAATACAACCAAAACCAATATCCTCAACAAAACCAACAATATGGTCAACAATACGGCCAAGCCCAATATCCTCAACAAAATCAACAATACAACCAACAACCATATGGACAGCAATACGGCCAAGCTCAATATCCTCAGCAAAATCAACAGTATGGGCAACAGCAATATGGACAGGCTCAATATCCTCAACAAAATCAACAATACGGACAACAACCATATAACCAGCAACAAACAACCTATGCCCAAGGCCAACAATATGGACAACAACAAAACTATGGGCAAGCTTATGGACAAGCTTATAACCAACAATCGATGAGTCCGCCTGTTTACGGACAACAAATGCAGTATGATTTGCAACAAGCCCAAACTTATGAAGAAATTAAAAAACTAGCAAAACGCTCTATGGCTTTTTCAATTATAGGTTTTTTTATTGGCGGTTTAATTTTTGGTACTTTAGCTTTTTCACGTGCAAATAAAGCACTAGATTTAATGCAGCAATATAACTTAGGTCATGAATTTGCTGGTAAATTAAAATTTGCCAAAGTCATGGGAATAATAGATGTAATTCTTGCTCTTTTAATTATTTTTGGACGAATCTTTTAAGCTAATTAGACTAAATTATTGATTCTAAAGAAAAAATTAAAACTTGTAATATCTATCAGGAAAGTTTGATAATAGCCCAGTGTTCTATCGCTGGGCTTTAGTTTGTTAGGAGCAAAAGATGTCTTTGTTAGCAGAGTTAGTTGGACAAACCTTAGATAATAAATATCGAATAGAAAAACAACTTGGACAAGGTGGAATGGGTGCTGTCTATCTAGCTACTCATATAGGAACTTTAAGACCTGTCGCGCTAAAAGTTATTACTCCTCAATTTATGAGTCATACGGAATTTGTAGAACGCTTTCGCCGTGAAGCAGAAGCAGCCGGACGGCTCCGACATCCAAATGTTGTTAATGTAACGGATTTTGGTTTTGCTGAATTAGGAAAATCCCAATTAGCTTATCTAGTAATGGAATATCTTGATGGTTGTAATTTAGGCGATGTACTTAAAGAAGAAAAAAACTTGCCATTAGCTTGGGTGGTAGATATTTTAGAGCAAACCTGTTTAGCAATAGAAAAAGCCCACACAGAAGGAATAATCCATCGTGACTTAAAGCCTGATAACATTTGGCTAGAACCCAACGAGCGAGGAGGGTTTACAGTAAAAGTCTTGGATTTTGGCCTAGCTAAATTAGCTCAACCAGGCACATCCTCCGAACCAACCAATAATAAAATAAGTGGTAATTTAACCAACAAATTAAAAACTCAAGACACTTTCCAAGAAGCTGTTACTAATGTTCAAATTATTCAAAACTCGCCTGATAAAGAAACAAAAACTGCTGTTCAAGTCAATCCTCAAAGCAATTTAGTAGAAAAAGATGAAACAAAAACTGCTGTACAGCCATCAGCTAGTAATTCTTCACCAGATGAAGAAAAAACAGCCGTACAAGTAGCAAAAGCTAGAACAACTCAAGAACAAAACCCAAAAGAAACTAAATCTACAGACAAATTAACTCAAGCAGGGGCAATTCTTGGCACTCCAATTTATATGTCACCTGAACAATGCGTTGGGGAAACATTAGATAAACGCTCTGATATATATAGCTTAGGTGTAATTGCATATGAAATGTTAACAGGTGAGCCACCTTTTAAGGGGAATTTTAATGCTTTGATGATGCAGCACCTTAGCAGCCCTCCTCCATCACTTCTAGATAAACGCCCAGATATTCCTAAAGCTGTAGCGGATTTAATAAACTCTGCTTTAAGTAAACAAGCCCCAGAACGCCCAGTAAGTGCCGTAGCATTTGCTAATGCACTTCGCGCCCGTTCAGAAACAGCAGCAAGTGTTATGCGCCAAGCTTTTGGACTTTATGCAGAACATTTCTCTACTTTTATACAAATTTCACTTATAGCTTCTATTCCAGCAATATTAGTTTTTGTTTTTTCTTTTATAAATACTGTATTAACTAAGACAGCACCTAATGTTTTAATTAATACATTACTGACTATTTTTATACTTGGTGGTGTGATAATAAATCTTATGTTTACTCGTGCTATTAGTAGTGGAATTAGTGTTCCTGTTTTAGCACAATTAATAATTGCTCCTCTAAAAGAAGTATCCATTAGACCTGCAATAGAAATCTTAAAAAAACGACTACGTATTTTTCTTATTCCTGCTCTACTTTATAGCCTAGCAGAGTTTTTTTTAGCAATAAGCATCTCTTCTACATTTTTTTTCACTAGTAATTTAGTATACCAACTTATTACAGAAGAAAATTTTTTGACTGAAATTCTTCAACAGCCTAATAGATTATTACGTCTAACTACTATATTTTTAGTAATGCTAACTATATTAATTACTTCAGGTAGGACAGTTTTTAAGTATTCTCTTTATGCTCCTGTAGCGATAATTGAAGGTATAGGTGGGTTAGCTTCGTTAAAACATGCCAAAAACTTATATCTGTTAAGCCAAAGGGTTACTAAAAAGCTTATGCTACTTTTTTATTTTATTTATCCATTATTAGTATTGCATCAGGATCAGTTAATGTTTTTATTATTAATCCTAGTCCATTACCTAAAGCTGCTATAGTTTCATTGCTATTTAATATTTCTCATATACTAATTTATATTTTAATAAACCCTTTTGTTGCTATATGTTTAGGGTTGCTTTACTTTAAGTCTCGTCAAATTAATGGGGAATCCTTAAAAGATATTTTGGCACAATATCAGCCAGAAACATTATCTTTAAGCCATTGGCAAACACGTATTAGCAAAGGCCAAACTAGCCTGCTTCAATCCTTAAGAAAGTCTGGTAGAAATGCTTAATTATGTATAAAGAATTGTTGAGCAATCTAGAATTACAAGTAACTTGGCAAGCATTTTGGCAAAATAAAAAGGATCTTTTAGTAATTTCTAAAAAAGGAAAAATAACTTCTCTACCAAGTAGTTTTGCAATAATGGCAGGTTCTTTTAACCCCCTTCATCAAGGACATAAAAAGTTAGCTGAAGTGGCAGAAAAAATATTAAAAAAAGAAGTGATCTTTGAGCTTTCAATTGCTAACGTTGATAAGCCTTGGTTAAATGAAACTACTGTAGCTAAACGATTAACACAATTTATTGACTATAAAACTATTGCTATCACTAAAGCTGCTACATTCTTAGAAAAAACTAATCTTTTTGGCGAGTGTGACTATATTTTAGGTTATGACACTGCTAACAGATTATTTACACCAAAATACTATAAAGATGATATAGATATGATAAATTCCTTAAGAGCAATGACTAGGCAAGGAGCAAAATTTTTAGTCGCTTGTCGAAAAGAAGATCAAAAAATAAAAACTTTATCAGACATTAATATTCCTAAAGAGTTTCAAAGCTTCTTTTCTCCAATATCTCAAGAAATATTTTACTTAGATATTTCTTCTACAGCTTTAAGATCCACAGGAACTATTCTATAATGCTAAAAGTTAAGCAACTGCTTATACTAATTTTCTAAACTTAAATAAATCCCATAACAAAATATTGATGGCAACCTATTTTTCATAAATTTGGTTGTTTAACCCCAAAACTATTCAAACAATTAAGGATGTGTATGAGAAACAAAGCCAAACCAGCAAATAAAGTTGATAAAAAAGTTTCCCCAAAACTTAAGTGGTACTTGTTTTATACATTTCTTGTAGGGTTGTGTTTAGCTACATTAACACTAAGTAACAGTCAGATAGTTAGTAACACTAGTGCAAATGCTAATAATAAGCCTACAGATGAACCACAAGTATTAGCAACTACAAATGGCTTACCAGAAGCAGCACAACAACAAATTGCTGCTCTAATTCAAGAAAAAAACTCGCGTACCCCTGCACAACGTAAAATGGATGCTCGTTTAATTCGTGGTGTAAAAGAAGCTCGTGGAGAAGCTTTTGCACCTGGAGTAGAATCTCTACGTCCGGTTAACTTGGAAAAAGATAAAGAAGGTAAAGTAACTGTTGAGTTAAAAGTTACTACTACTGATGATAGTTTTCAGAAAATTTTGATGGATGCTGGTGCGGATATTCTCTTTGATAGCCCACAGTATAAAGTTATTAAAGCAAAAGCTCCTTTAAGTTCAATGGAAGCTATAGCTAGCCTTCCACAGGTTGTTTTTATACAACCAGAAATAAAAGCACAACTTGAAAGTGTGGTTGATCGCAACAACACTAATAATGCTTTAGCCTCAACTTTTGTTGGGCCAAATGTAGCAAATCCTCAACCTAACACAACTAATCAAGTTAGTTTAGCTACTAGAATAGCAAATGTAAGAAATAACTTGCCTGCAATGATTAGTGCAGCAGAAAAATCCTCTGACAAACGTAAAAAACCTGTAATTACTCCAAACATAGGTACTGTTAATTCTCAAGGAGACACTACTCATCGTGCTGCTACGGCTCGAACTATGTTTAGCGTCAATGGAACAGGTATAAAAATAGGTGTTTTATCTGACACATTTAATGCTTTGGGCGGGGCAACCAATGATATTACTACAGGCAACCTACCAGGCCCAGGCAACCCTAATGGGTTTACTACTCCTGTAACTGTACTTCAAGACCTTGTTTCAGGTACAGATGAGGGCAGAGCAATGTTGCAAATTGTTCATGATATTGCTCCTGGTGCGCAACTTTTCTATGCTACTGCATTTGGTGGTGTAGCCAATTTTGCTGCTAATATCCAAGCTCTACGCACGGCTGGTTGTGACATCATTATTGATGATGTGTTTTATTTTAATGAATCTCCATTTCAAGATGGGCCCATTGCCCAGGCTGTCAACACAGTTACAGCTAATGGAGCTATTTATTTTTCTTCTGCTGGTAATGCTGGAAGTTTGAAAAAAGGAACTTCAGGCGTTTGGGAAGGTGACTTTGCTGATGGTGGAACATTAGCTAACTTACCTGGTGGAAGTGTTAATAATTTTACTCCTGCCGGCCCAACACCAACAATTGCTAATCCTGTTCCTGCTGGAGGAGGATCATTCTACACTTTGTTTTGGTCTGACCCTCTAGGTCAATCTAGCAATGACTATGACGTTTTTATCTTTGATTCTACATTAACGATACTTTTTGATTCAGGTACTAACTTACAAGATGGTAATGATGATCCATTTGAAATAACTGCTGGAGGAACATTTGCTGGTGATAGAGTCGTCATTTTCAAATCATCTGCTGCTAGTCCAAGAGCTTTACACTTAAACACTAATCGTGGACGCTTAAGCATTGCTACAAATGGTCAAACTAAAGGCCATAATAGCGCGGTTAACGCTTTTGGATGTGCTGCTACTCCTGCGGGCCCTGCTTCTGCTGGTGTAACTGGGCCCTTCCCAAATCCATTTAGCCCTACTAATTTAGTAGAAAATTTTAGTTCCGATGGCCCAAGAAGAATGTTTTACAACGCTAATGGAACAGCTATCACGCCAGGAAACCTTTTATTTGGCACTAACGGCGGGACGGTTCGCAATAAGCCAGATATAACTGCTGCTGATGGTGTTTCTACTACATTAGCTGGTGGATTAAATCCTTTCTTTGGTACATCGGCGGCGGCTCCTCATGCTGGTGCATTAACAGCTTTACTTAAATCAGCTAACCCAATGTTAACACCTGCCCAAATACGCTCAATTTTAACTTTTTCTGCTATAGATATTGAAGGCAATGGTTTTGATATTAATTCTGGTTTTGGTATTTTGGATGCAGTAAATATGCTAAATGCTGTCCAAGGTCAAGCAGTAATTAATTTTGGTGGATTTACTGCTACTGAAAGTGCGCCAACAAACAACAATGGAGCAATTGACCCAGGCGAAAGAGCAAGAATTTCTGTCACCTTAAATAATCCTAGTACAACTACAGCAACCAACGTTCAAGCCACATTAGCTTTAACAAACCCAATTACAGGTGTCACAGTAACTACTAGCACAATAAATTTTGGCAATATTGCTGCTACCAGTAGTGTTACTAATACAGCTAATCCATTTGTTGTTGCTTTAACCAGCAATGTCACCTGTGGTGTTAACTTAGCATTTACTTTGACTGTAAACTTTGGTGGTGGAACAAGTCCTGTTATGTTTAACTTTAGCATTCCAACAGGTAGAAGTGTTATAAGCACAACTACCGTTACTACTGTTTTAGATGCTACTACTCCACCAGCTTCACCTGACTATATAGCTGCTACTGGAACTCAAACTGGAAGATTGCTACGTAATGGAGTTCCTTCTAGTTGTGCAGTACCTAAAGCTAATCCTGGCTTAAATGATGCTACAGTAGTTAGAAGATTTGATTCTTATCGATTCACAAATACTAGTGCAGTCACTCAATGTTACACTGTAAACTTGATGCAACCTAATACCACTTTATTTACATTAAGTTACAATGCTAATGGATTTATTCCTGCTACACCTAGTGTAAATTATTTAGCTGATCCTGGATCATCCGCAACCAATTCAACTTACTCTTTCAATGTTCCTGCTGGTCAACAGTTTACAATAGCTGTTCATGAAGTAAATGCTAATGGTGGGCTAAACACCACCTACACATTAACCGTTTCGGTTAATGCTATAATTTGTGATCCTGCACCAGCATTTACTTTAGAAAACACTTCCATTTATGCTGCTGACACAAATAACAACAGATTACAACGCTCTGATGATGACGGTATGACTTGGACATCTGTTGGATTTGGCCCTGGCACAACCCCAGGAAAATTTAATGCTCCTCGTGGCGTTGTTGCTAGTAGCGATAATATGAAAATATTTGTTGCTGATACTGGTAATAATCGCATTCAACGTTCAACCGATGGTGGCACGACTTGGGCGGTAATTGTTGGGCCAGGCACTGCGCCAAATGCTGTAAATCAACCTGGCGGTTTAGCTTACGATGAGCAAAACGACAAATTGTACATTGCTGATACAAATAATAATCGTGTATTAGTAACTAATACTGCTAGCACAGCAACAGCAGTTACAGCTATTTTTGCTGGTAGTGCTGCGGGTAGAAATTTAGGCCAATTTTCACAACCTCGTAGTGTAGCTATTGACCTAAATGGTGTTGTCTACGTTTCTGACACTGGCAATAACCGTATTCAAATGAATACTACTGGAATGACAACAGGTTGGACAATTTTTGCTAGTGCTACTGCTGGAACTGCTATTGGCAAGATGAATCAACCTAGAGGCATTTTTGTTGATTCCAATGGTACAGTTTATGTTGCTGATACTGGTAATAAACGTGTTCAAGTAAATACTAGCGGCGTTTGGTCAGTATTTATGGCAACAGGTACTGCACCTGGTACGGTTAATGGTGCTGAAGGTGTTACAGTTTCTATTACTGGTAATGTGTTTATTGGAGATACACTTAACAACCGTATCCAAAGAAAACCTGCTGCTGGTGGAACAACTACAATTGTAGGTGGCCCTGGTACAGGCTTAGGACAATTTAATAGTCCAACTGGTATGCGTTAAAAATCTTTTCTAGCTAATTAAAAAACCCCTGCTTAAGCAATTTTAAGCAGGGGTTTTATTTTATACAAAATCAACCTATCAAATTTTAATAACTTTGCGGATTAAGTTAACTTCTTTAAGGCCAATTTCGCGTGTAAGAATTAAAATCACTAAATAAACGGTTGTTTGAATACCTGCTTGAAAAGCAAAATTAATTAGTATGGCTAATTTACCTGTAGCAATATTAATAATATTTGCGGGTAAAACACTTGCTACCAAATACATAGAAGCGGCAGCAAGGACAGTGCTAATAGTTGATTTAATATCAAAACACGCCTTAAAGCTATGATAAATATAGCTACTAGCTAGAATTACACCTATAAACATTGCAATAGTTGTTGCTGCTGCTGCTCCAACCAAACCAAATTTTGGGATTAAGAAAATATTAAGTAGCACACTTGCAATTAAAGTTGCTCCTCCAACTAGCAATGAGACTCTAGGTTTACCACTACTGGAAATAATTGTAGTCAAAATATAAATTAGTCCAAAAAATAGTAGCCCATAAGCAGCAATAGCAAGTGCTGGTGCGCCAACAGCATATTCTTTGCGGTAAAGTATTTCTAAAACTACTGGAGCATTAGCAGAAAAAACAGTCGCGCTTAAAGCCATCAACATAAGCGTGTATTTAGTAGTTTGACGGATATAGCCTTTCATTGCTTCCGTTTGTTGCTCAAAACTAGCTTGGGAAATTATTGGAAAAATTATAAAAGCAGCAGAAACAATTGCTTGGTAAGTCACGCCTGCAATTGTCATTAAAGCTGTGTAATAGCCTGCCATTTGATTAGCCGTAACGCTGTCAGACGAAATATATTTTTTAATTAAAATCAGGTCTGCTCTTTGTAATAAATTGCTAACTAAAATTGCTCCTAGCAGTTCAGATTGAAATCTTAGAAAAGCACTAACAGAAGGTTTATGATCTGTTTGTTGATTAACTGCTTTACCTGCAACAAATGGGGAGAATAGAAAAACTACTATTACTGCAATCCCAAAACCTAAAATTGCTCCATCAACACTAGTTGTTAGCACTGCTAATAGAATAATTCCGCCTGCTTTTAATGTTGAATAAGTAATATCTAGTATAGATTGACGAACAAACTTTTTTTGACCGTTTAAGTAGCCTACATAAACAGCATAAAAGCTATAAAACAAAGGAATTAGTGCAGAAATCTGTAGAGGTCGAGTTAAAGCTGGGTCATTAAAAGACCTTGCAAGCAGTGGAGCAGAGAGAAAATAGATTAGCGTTATAATTCCAGCAACAAAAACTTGAAGTTTTAAGGCTTGATACTTAACCGAATCTGCATGACGGTAATCTTGAGAAACAAATTTAGAGACTGTTTGCTGTGTACCAGTTACTAACACAACATTAATAATAGAAACAATACTAATAACAAACCCATAAATACCAAAGAGTTCAGCACTTATTAAACGTGGTAGGGCAAAATAAATCGCGTAGCTAGAAACAATAAAATAAAACTTAGCAGCAGTAATATAAATTGTCCCTTGTGCAACGGTTTGAGCTAGAGAATCTTTTTCTTTATTTGTATCAGACATAAATTATTTAATTTTAATCCTAATCTTCAGTAGCTGTTTTAATGTCTTGCCATTGTAGATTGAAGCGGGATAAATATTTTCTTAATCGATCTGCATCATTAATATTTTTTTTCTGCTCTCGTGAGTTAGAAAAAAGCTCTCGGCCTGCTTCAGAAAGCGTCCTAGCTGTTCGACAAATGGATAACACATCTAAAAGCTGTAATCTATCAAATCGATCTATTTTATTAAGTTCTTCTTTACCTAATAAAGACTCCAGCAGAATTTCTTCCTTGTTAGGCTCACTAGGGTTATACCAAGTAGCATTAAGTCTTTCCATTTCTTCTTCAACAATTTCTAGTGAAATACGCCCACCTAAAGCTAGCGTTGTCATACGTGTTACAGCAGCATTTAAGTCACGAAAATTGCCACTCCATTTTGCTGACGAAGAAGTAGCAAAGCGTAAAAACTTTTCTCTAGCCTCCTTGCTAATCGTGACACGGTTTCCTGTTCGACGAGTATAAGCTTCTAATTCATAGTCAAGGTTAGGTTCAAGGTCTTCTACACGATCTCGAAGGCTTGGAAGTCGAAACGTCCATAAATTAATTCTAGCTAGCAAGTCTTCTCTAAACCTTCCAGCAGTAACAAAACTATTTAGCTCTCGATTTGTCCCAGCAATTAATTGAAAATCGCTGCTTACTTCTTGATCAGCACCTAGAGGGAGAAACATCTTTTCTTCTAATGCTCTTAAAAGCATAGCTTGTTCATCTAAACCAAGTTCACCAATTTCATCTAAAAATAATAGTCCTTTATCAGCCGTGCGTAATAATCCTGGTCGATTAGTATTTGCTCCTGTGTATGACCCCTTAATATGTCCAAAAAGTGCTGACATCGCCGAGTCACCCCGCAGCGTAGCACAATTAACTTCTACAAATTTACCTGAAACACGATGACGAGCTTTTTTTAATTCATAAATTCGTCGTGCGAGTTGGGATTTACCTGCGCCAGTTGGCCCCATAAGCAAAATCGGTGATTCAGACGCAATTGCTACTTGTTCAATCCTTTCAATAAGTCGGTTAAATTCTCTATTCTTAGTTTCAATACCTGATTTTAGAAATGATACGCCTTCGCGCTTTTCTTGTTGGAAACGAGATGCGATTTCATCATATTTAGAAAGGTCTAAGTCAATAATTGTGTATTTCCCTGGCTCGGATTTATGCCTATTAGGTGGCGATGTTTGCAGCAATTTAGCTGGAAAATGTCGGGATTCTGTTAATAAAAACATACAAATTTGTGCCACGTGTGTTCCCGTAGTAATATGAACTAGATATTCTTCTTCGTCTGTATTAAATTCATATTTGCCTGCAAATTCGTGTAAAGTTGAATAAACTTCCTCAAAATCCCAAGGGTCATCAAACTCCATTTCAATTGCTCGAACCGAAGTTTCAGGGGAAACAGTCTTAATATCTTCTACTAGGGTTTCTACTATGTAGTTAAACTTAGCTTGATAAAATAATTCCAGACGATGTATTAACAAATTTTCATGTCGGCATAAAGCAACGGTTGGCCGCCACTTTTCCCAACGTTCCGGGCCTGTACCACTATCTAACGCGGTTCCAATTAATCCCATTACTACATAATTTTTATTTTTCATAAAATTTAGAATTTATTATAAGTGATTTAGAATTTTGGATAATAGCAATTTAATTAGCTTTGTCAAGCAGCTATAGTAAACAAATAAATATCAAATTAAACTATTTAATATCAACAAATTACGATATTTTGCAGAAAATTTAATTTATGGCACGCTGCTTGATATATAGATTATCAAAGCAAGTAATAAAGTTAGATAAAACAAAACTAGTAATAAAATTTTATAAATGATTTAACAAATGTCTCTAATTGGCGGAATCCATTGTCCGCAGGAGGATTTATGGCTAACAAAGGTTTATTTCAATCTGTTATTGGAAAATTTATCCCTAAAACTGATACTTTTAATGAAGCTGGCGGAAACGCTTATTCTTTTAGCTCTAAACATGCTTTAGCTCAATATGCAATGACTGGATGTTTTAACCAAACATTTTATGCTAGTGCTGAACAACAATTAGAAAAAGTTTTATCCCTTTGTCAAGAAGTTGACGCTGATTTTATTGCTCGTACTGCTGTTTATTGCCGTGAGCGTGGTTTTATGAAAGATATGCCAGCATTACTTGCTGCTATTTTATCAGTAAAAGATCGTGATTTATTAGCTAAAATTTTTCCTCGTGTAATTGATAATGGAAAAATGCTACGTAATTTTGTACAGCTTATTAGATCTGGCGTAGTTGGTCGTAAATCCCTTGGTACTTTACCAAAACGCTTAGTTCGTGAATGGTTTGAAAATCGTAGTGAAGAATCAATTTTTCGTGCTTCTGTTGGTCAAAGTCCTTCATTTGCAGATATTATAAAAATGGTACATCCTAAACCAAAAGATGAAAAACGGGAAAATTTCTTTGGTTATATGATTGGTCGTCAATATCATGAAAATAAGTTGCCAGAATTAGTTCAAGAATATGAAGCATTTAAGCAAGCTAAATCTAGTAAAATACCTAATGTACCTTTTGAAATGTTGACTATGCTAGATTTAACCAAAGAGCATTGGACAGAAATTGCTCGTAATGGTTCTTGGCAAATGACTAGAATGAACTTAAATACTTTTGCCCGTCATAAAGTTTATAAAACTGAGGGAATTAGTAAGGTTATTGCTGATAGGTTGCGTAATAGTGAATTAATTTCTAAAGCTAGAGCTTTTCCTTATCAATTAATGACTGCTTATTTAATGACTAGTGCAGATGTGCCAGAAGAAATTCGTGAAGCTTTACAAGATGCAATGGAAATAGCAACTGCTAATGTGCCAAAATTTGAAGGTAAAGTTTATGTTTGTCCAGACGTTTCTGGTTCAATGTCTTCTTCTGTAACTGGCTATCGTCAAGGTTCAACTAGTAAGGTTCGTTGTATTGATGTTGCTGCTTTAGTTGCTGCTACTGTGCTACGTAAAAATTCTGATGCTGAAGTTTTACCTTTTGAATGTGATGTTGTAAAAAGCTTACGGCTTAATGGACGCGATAGCATAATGACTAACGCTACTAAACTAGCTTCTATTGGCGGCGGTGGAACTAACTGTAGCGCACCTTTAGCAGAGTTAAACAAACGTAAAGCTAAAGGTGATTTAGTAATATTTATCTCTGACAATGAATCTTGGGTAGATGCTAAGGGTGGTCGCGGTAGTGCAACAATGGAAGAATGGCAAAAGTTTAAGAAAAATAATCCTAAAGCACGCTTAGTTTGTATTGATATTCAACCTTATGGAACTACTCAAGCAATTGATAGGAAAGATATTCTTAATGTTGGCGGATTTTCTGACCAAGTATTTGATGTAATAAATTTATTTGCTAATGGTCAAAGTCAAGGCCAACATTGGGTTAATGTGATCAAAACAGTAGAAATATAAAAATTTGTTGGGCTGAATGCCGCTAGACTACATAAGGAATTGTGTCTTAGTAAAAGCTTGTCAGCCCAATTAAATCTAGCTTAAAATTATAGAGTTTAGCAGCAAATCATTGCTTACGGGTTTTGGGCTAAATGCAGGTAAGGACTACATTACATATCGAGTCTTTACCGACAACTTGTTAGCCCAATTAAAATTTCTTTATAAAAATTAAATTTTTTCAAGTTCTTAGATAGCAAATGCCAGAGGAACTACATTGGAGCCGAAAGGCATGGCGTTTCTCAAACCCTTGTTGCTATCAACAAAAAATTAAGCTTGTGACGAATGCCCTGAGGAACTACAAGCCTCATAAGCCGTAGGTTGCAGGTTCGAGTCCTGCCAGCTTCCACCAAATCCTTATGGAAGCTGTAGCTCAATGGTTAGAGCGACGAAAAAACGTTTCTCAAATCCTTGTCGTCACAAATAACTAAGCTTACTCAAGTAAGAATTATAGTTGTAGCGAATGCCTTGAGGAACTACACGTAACTATAACGACCCTAAGGTAGCGATACTGGAGTGATCTAGCGAGCGAAGCATCAAAATGTCTTTTGATAAAAAAGATGTTTTTTGCGTGTCCACTGCCAAAGCAATTTGGTAAGGACGGTGTTTCTCTAAACCCTTGTCGCTACAACCTCTTACTAAATAGATCTATTATTACTATTTCATATTTATAAAAAATTCTATATAAAATCAGGGCTGAATGCTTGCCAGGATTACATTACATCCAATAATGACTACAATCTTGGCTCCTGTGGTTTAAGTCAAATTAAATCACAAATTTGTCAGCCCTATTTTTATGCTTATTAATAATTACTATAAGGAGACTGCCAGCATGGAAAAAAAATATCAGGTACTAAAAGAAGATCAAACTGCACCAGTAAAAGCTTGGATTGAGGGTGTAGCATTAGAGGACGCAGCTAAAAAACAATTATTAAATGCTGCTTCAATGCCATTTATTCATAAGTGGATTGCAGCAATGCCTGATGTTCATGCTGGTATTGGTGCTACGGTTGGCAGTGTAATCCCAACAAAAAAAGCAATCATTCCTGCTGCTGTAGGGGTAGATATTGGATGCGGTATGTCTACTGTGCAAACTACACTTAAGGCAAATGACTTACCGGATAGCTTAGGTCATATACGGGCAGCAATTGAAAAGGCTGTTCCTCATGGTCGTACTGATAATGGTGGAAAGAATGATAGAGGTGCTTGGGCAAATTCACCTAAACATCATGAAAAAGTTTGGCAGGACTTAAAAACAGGTTATGAAAAAATTATAGCTAAACATCCTAAGCTAGACCGAGGAAACCACTTAAACCATTTAGGAACTTTAGGTACAGGAAATCATTTTATTGAAGTTTGCTTGGATGAAGTTGATCGGGTTTGGTTTATGTTGCATAGTGGTTCACGTGGTGTAGGTAATCGGATTGGAAGCTATTTTATTGAACTAGCTAAAGAAGATATGCGACGTTGGTTTATTAATTTACCTGATCAAGATTTGGCTTATTTGCCTGAAGGAACTGAGCATTTCAATGATTATGTTGAGGCTGTACATTGGGCGCAAGAATTTGCTATGTGGAACCGTAAGTTAATGATGGAAAATGTAATTAATGCTATAAGAAGTGTTGGCGGACTGCCAAGTTTTGAAACAGGTTTAGAAGCAATCCATTGTCATCATAACTATGTTGCTATTGAAAACCATTATGGTGAAAACGTCTTTGTTACTCGTAAAGGTGCGGTAAGAGCTAGACTAGGAGATATGGGGATTATTCCTGGTAGTATGGGCGCAAGATCCTATATTGTACGTGGAAAAGGTAATCCTGAAAGTTTTATGTCCTGTAGTCATGGGCAGGCCGTGCAATGTCTCGTACTGAAGCAAAAAAGAGATTTACTATTGCTGATCATATAGCTGCTACGGCTGGAATTGAATGTCGCAAGGATGAAGATGTAATTGATGAAACTCCAGCAGCTTATAAAGATATTGATGCAGTTATGGAAGCACAATCTGATTTAGTGGAAGTTGTTCATACACTTAAACAAGTAGTCTGTGTAAAGGGTTAAAAACAAACATAAATAATGCGAAAAACCCAGTACAAATAGCACGCTTTGGTCAGAGGAAAAAATTATTCTATCCTTATTATTTGCAGTAGTTATGATTAAAGTGTGCTTATTTGGCTGGGGATTTTTATGTTTTGATTTTGCGGCGAACCCTGACCAAAATTTTCTTAGCATTTGGGATCGTTGGGACGCTTACTGGTATAAAACCATAGCTATTAGCGGCTACAAACCTGTGGGGCTAGATGAGCAAGCGCAAGCTTTTATTAGCCATTTTCCACCATTTTATCCTTTATTAATTAGAATAGTTTCTAAACTATTTTTTATTGCTCCTCATTCAGCCGGTTTTTTAATTTCTTTTACTTTAGCAATTGCTAATTCTTACTTACTCTATTGGCTAGTAAAACGAGATTTTAAAGATCAACGAATGGCTGTTTTAAGTGTCTTGTTTTTTAATCTTTATCCAACCTCTTATTTTACTAATTCAATTTATACAGAATCTTTATATTTATTTTTAACTTTACTATCTTTTTGTTTAATAAGATTACAATATTTTTTTCTACCAGGTTTACTTGGTGCAGCTAGCATTTTAACTAGATATATTGGCGTGACTATTTTACCAGCTTATTTATGGGTAATTTGGCAAAATAGACGCAGTTGGTCATACAAACAGCTATTTTTGGTTATTTTGCCTCCCTTTGGGCTAGCGATTGAGTTACTGATAAATATTTATTATTTTGGGAGTCCGTTTTTTGTTGTTCGTGAGCATGAAAATAATCCTGCCTCAATTCAAACACCTAGCTTTCCGCCTATTCCACTAAAGGAAGCTATTTTTAGCTTGCCTACTTTGCTTGGAAATTTAACTAGCGGTATTTGGGATGAATTTTTTATGATGACCTTGGGTTGGAGCGCAGTTTTTACTATTTTTGCTTTAGCTGTAATAATTATAGGTATTTATAGGAAATTGCCTTGGGATTATTCTATTTATGCTTTAAGTTATGTGCTATTTTTCTCTTCATTTACTTGGACAATTAGCGCACCACGTTTTACTTTCGCGCTGTTTCCAATTTTTATTGCCCTAGCCACAATTAAAAATCGTGTAGCAATAGCTTTAATAAGTACTATTTTTTTTATTTTATTGCTACATTTTACAAGAATTTTTGTTAATGGTAGTTGGGCATTTTAGGATAGAAAATTATGATAATTATTGATGGTTCTTTTGGTGAAGGTGGAGGACAAATCTTACGTAGTTCTCTTGGACTATCACTTGTAACTGGCACTGCATTTAGGATTGAAAAAATTCGTGCAGGTCGTAAAACTCCAGGTTTACTACGCCAGCATTTAACGGCTGTTAATGCTGCGGCTCAAATTGGACAAGCTGAGGTTGCTGGAAATACTATTGGCTCAACACAACTTACTTTTATTCCTAAAAAAGTAGTAGCAGGAAATTATTCTTTTGCTGTTGGTACGGCTGGCAGTGCTACGCTAGTATTACAAACTATTTTGCCAGCACTTTTACTTGCTGATGAACCATCAGAGCTAATTTTAGAAGGTGGTACACATAACCCAAACGCGCCGCCATTTGATTTTTTCGGGAATTAAGTCTAATTGGACAGCGTATGTCTTGGGACAAATCTTTTCTACATACAGAAATAATAGATAATTCTCGTGGCCCGGGTAATGTTGTTTTTATTGAGATAGAAAGCGAAAATTTAACAGAAGTTTTTGCTGCATTTGGTGAAAGAGGACTACGCGCAGAAGCTGTTGCAGATTTAGCGGTTAAGGAAGTTAGACATTACCTAGCAGCTAATGTTCCTGTAGGTGAATATTTAGCCGATCAATTGCTAATACCTTTAGCCCTGGCCGGACAAGGTGCTTTTACAACTTTTGGACTGTCTTTACATACTACTACTAATATTGAGGTGATCAAAAAATTTCTAAACATTAGCATTAACACTACACAACTAGGTAAATCAAATATGCTAATTGAGCTAAAATAGCTATTTACAAGTTTGTTGGATATTGTTGCAACCTTGTTAGATAAGTTGTTCGTTTGCTACAATCAAACATCTAATATAAATAGCAAAATTAACCAAGGAGACGGTTATGTTTTGTCCAGGTTGTGGCAAAGAAGTTTTAGGTGATCGAAATTTCTGCAATGTTTGCGGTATTAATCTTTTAGCAATTCAACAAATTGTAAGTAGTAATACTCCTATACAACAATCCCAGTTATTGCCTTTGCAAAATTTACAAAACTTCCCGTCGTCAGAACCCCATTTAACTAAACAAGCTTTAGTAATAGAAAAAGCTCGTCATGACTTAAAAAAGCTTGGCCTAATATCTATGGGTGCAGGGACGTTTATGGCTATAGCTTTAGAAATAATTTCTGATGCTCTAAATATACATTTTTTAAGTAATTTAGCTCCTCTTGGAGCATTAGTTATTGTATTAGGTGTTATGATTTTAATTTATCGTAGGCTTATTTATGGTTCAGTAAAAAAACCTGTAATTGTACTAGATCCAAACTCACTACAAAACCCACAAATAACAGCTTTACCTACTCCACAATCTACAAATTTAGATTATCAAATGCCTCCGGGCCGACCATTATTTCAAGATCGCCCCTTAAACACCGCAACACAACAACCACTTATATCACCTATTGCAAATCCGCAAAACTATAATTCTAATGCTGCTTATCCTTATTCACCTCCAAGCGTTACAGAAAATACAACTAAAGAGCTAAAACCACCTCACACAAAACCAACTAATTATTAATACTTATGAATAAAGATGATTTTGAAAACTGTAGAACCTATAGAACTACCGATTGAAGATACTATTGATTTACATAGATTTTCCCCCAAAGAAATTAAAACTGTAGTAGAAGAATATCTTTATCAATGTTATGAGTTAAAATTTCCTGTTGTACGGATAATTCATGGAAAAGGAATTGGAGTACAAAGAGAAATCGTCAGGAAAATCTTAAGTAGTAGCCCTTATGTTGCTAGTTTTACAAATGGAGATTTAACTGGCGGTAGTTGGGGGGCAACTGTAGCTTACTTAAAATATGATTAAAGCCTTATGTTAAAAGCAGAAAACTTATGTTTTAGCTATCAAAAGTCGGTTATCAATAATGTCTCTATTGATATAAAAGAAAATGAATTAGTTGTACTACTTGGCCCAAATGGTTCTGGAAAATCTACTTTTATGAAAATGCTAGCAGGTTTGCTAACTCCTAGTAGTGGAAAAATATTTCTAACAAACCGTTTATTATCAACTATTTCCCGACGAGAACTTGCAAAAGAAATTGGCTATGTTGCTCAAGAAACAAGGGTTGAATTTCCATTGTCAGTGTTTGAATTTGTATTGCAAGGTCGTTTTGCTTATGGTCGTGGAGTTGGTTTTGAGCAAGAAAAAGATTTTAGCGCAGCCCTTCAAGCTATGGAACTAACTGCAATCACAGAGTTTAAAGCCAGGCAGTTAAATGAGCTTTCTGGAGGCGAGCGTCAAAGAGTTTTTTTAGCCCGTGCGCTAGCACAAAAACCAAACCTACTGCTTTTAGATGAACCAACAGCAAATTTAGATATTGCTTATCAAGTAGCCACATTAAAACTTTTAAGTAAATTAATCGACCAAGAGGGCTTAACTGTTTTGCTTATAACACATGAAATAAATTTAGCATCAGAATTTGCTAATAAAATCTTGCTTTTGAAAGATGGGAAAATATTTTCTCAAGGTTCACCTTCAGAGGTTTTAACAAAAGATGCTTTAGAATCTGTTTTTGAAACCACTTTGTTTGTGGATAAACACCCTAGCAGTAATACACCAAGAATTACAATAGTAGGAAGAAATTAATAAAAGAAATTTTTAAGACTTTCTCATGTACAAGTGTAAATAACTTGCTGATTTAATTTGTATTACACTTGGACATTAAGATTTACTCTTTGCTAGTTAAGCGAAAAATCATTAGCAATGGTTTCCAATAAAAATCACAAACGATTTTAGAAGTTTTAGATGGTTTTGCTTTCCAAAAGTTAGCTTTTTTAGCAATAGCATCCGTCATGTTGATTCCACCAATATTTGCATCTGTAAATTTTGCTTCTGTAACATTAGAGCGCATTAATTTAGCAAACCTTAGATCTGAATTAACAAAACTAACTTTATTTAAGTTTGCTGCTGTTAAATTAATGCCTGTAAGGTCTGCCTTTTCTATGGTTGCACCAACTAAAGTAGCTTTAGAGAAATTTGCTTGACGCATTGAAGCACCACTTAAAATAGAATTATCTAAAATTGCACTTTCCAAATTAGCGTCTGCAAATTTTGCTCCTATTAAGCTACAGCTTTTTAATTTTATCCCTTTTAAATCCATCCCACGAACATCTATGCCATTTAAGTTTGAAGCTGTAAATTCAGCACCAGGAAATTTGGCTACTCTTAAATCCATAGTTTGTAGGTTGACACTTTGAAAACGTGTATTTTCAAACCATGCATCTCTGATGTTAGCAGAAGAAAAAGCTACTTTTTCAAGTCTTGCACTATTAAAACGAGACCTTTGTAAACTAACATTATCAAATTTTACTTCTATTAATTCTGCGCCTTCAAAATCCGTTTGTTGTAAATTTGCTCCAGCAAAGTCCGTCCCTATCATTTTGGCACGACAAAGTTTAGCTGATTGTAGATCTGCATCCCTTAGTTTTGTATATTTTAAGCTAGCTCCTGTAAGGTCTGCATTACGCATATTTACTTTATTTAATTCCATATTATCCAAAACTACATTTTCCAAAATAGTGGTTTCAAAAATAGAGCCTGCAAGTCCTGTCCCCTTAAAAGAAGCATCTTTCATTAATGCCCCAGTAAAGTCAGCCCCTTCTAAGTTTGTAGCTTCAAACTTAGCATTTTCCATTATTGCTCCACGAAGAGAGACTTTAGTTAAAGTTGCTCGGTTAAGTATGGCACTTTTTAAGTTAGCTTTTTCTAGTTTAGCATCACGAAAATCTATACCAGTTAAATTAGCTCTCTCTAAAGTAGCATTAGTTAGATTTGCCCCTAGCATTGATGTGTCCATAAAGGTTGATAGCCGAAAAATAGCACCTGTTAAGTTACTACCATCAAATTTTGCTCTTGTAAGGTCAGCACCAGATAAGTCTCTATTGGTAAGGTCTAAATTTCGTAAATCAGCCCCTGTAAGATCTGGAGTATTAACTCTATTTGCATCACGCCAGCTATTCCACTCTGGAGTAATCAACATTTGTAAATGCGTTTGGTTAACCATAAACTAAGTCTCGTTTTTTTTAGGATTTAGAAAGCAAATTTGTAAACATTTTCATAAGTAGGTTTTATAGGTCTAAAACCCTTATTTTTTATTATAAAAATGCTGTTATGTTAGGTTTTAGTAAAAAAACTATTATAAACACAGATAGCAAACAAATAGAACTAAAAATTGTCTGTTTTCTGGCAGAAGAAAAATTGAAAAATTCATCAGATTTCGTTACCATTGTTAGCCAATACAATCAAATCCAGTCTAAAGCTTTTTCAGTTATATTACTTACTTATGCAAAATCGAGTACGCCTTTCACCACTAGATCGAATTAAAAGAGCTATTGTAGCCCAATATCCAATAATTTACTTACGCACATGGGAAGAAGACCGAGTAGAAAAAATGATCCAAAGCATAGCTAAAAGCTTTTCCCAGGTCGTACCTATTTATACTTGGACAGTTTCCGAAGGCTTAAAAGATTCTAAATCCATTGTACCAGCTACAACTGAACCAACAAAGGCACTAGACTTTATTATTAAAGAAGGCGAACCAGGTTTTTACTTACTAAAAGATTTTCATAATTTCCTTAGAGATAATGCGGCTTTAGCCCGCCGTTTAAGAGATGCTTATTATCAGCTAAAAGAAAAAGCTAGATTTATTATGATCTTAGGAACTTCCTTTTATATTCCTGAAGAGTTAAGCAAGGAAGTTCACTTAATAGAAGTACCTTTACCAGGAGATGATGAAATTGGGCCGCTACTTGATTACATGACAAATCGCTATTTTAGAAGTCCAATCACAGATGAAAAAGCTCGTAATAACATGATTATTGGCTTAAAGGGGCTAACCATTAATGAAATTCAACACGTTCTTAATGCCTTATTTTTTGGTCAACAACAATTTAATCCTTTAATGATTGAACAAGTTTTAACAGAAAAAGAACAAATTACCAAAAAAGAAGGTTTGTTAGAATTTGTCTTTCCTCGCTTTAGAGTCGAAGACGTTGGTGGTTATGGTGTGTTAAAAGAATGGCTAACAAAACGCTCTAAAATTTTTAATAAAGATGCCGAAAAAATGGGGGTTTCTGTACCAAAAGGCTTATTAATGATGGGAATTTCTGGTTGTGGCAAAAGTTTAGCAGTTAAAGTAGTTTCTACTTTGTGGAATTTACCACTATTTCGGCTAGATATGTCAAATGTCTTTTCTGGGGGCTTTGGGCCGCCTGAACAAGCTTTTGCTAGAGCAATTGCCACGATTGAAGCCATTAGCCCTGCTGTACTTTGGATAGATGAAATTGAGTCAGGGATGATTGGAGTAAAAGAAGGTGCCTCAGGCCCGGCATCCCGTATTTTTGCTACTTTTTTAACCTGGATGCAGGAAAAAGACGCTCTAGTTTTTGTTGCCGCTACAGCTAATCGTATTGACTTACTACCAGCAGAGTTTATACGTAAGGGACGCTTTGACCAAGTTTTTTTCCTGGATTTACCAGATGAAGAAGAACGTAAATCTATTTTTGCTGTACATTTACAACGTAAAGGAGTTGACACTAGCCGATTTGACCTAGTAATACTTGCTAAATCAACTGCTGATTGGAACGGAGCGGAAATTGAACAAGCAGTGCTTTCAGCAGCCGTAGAAGCTTTTAATGAGAACCAGCCCTTGTCACAAAATCATATACTACGTATTGTTACTCGTACTATTCCGCTTTCCAGGACGATGACCGAACAAATCAAATATATTAAGAGTTGGGCGCATACACGTGCCTTAAATGCTTCTCGTGCGCAATAAGAGTTTTTGCTTGACTTAAGGCTTTTCCATATTGGTAAAGCTATGGCATAATTGCTTTACTGATACAGCTTTGGGAAAAGTTTTTTCTTAAGTTAAAGCAAAAATTTTGGGCGGAAATTCTTTTCTTTTGATACATCGAGTTTCTTTTTAAGAACATCTCACCAGAGCTTTTTGTAGCCGAATCTAAAATTTCCGCTTGTTGCGCTCATCTGCTAAAATCTTGAAAATTAGGTGAACAACTATGCGGTTAACTACATTTTTGCATAAATATAAAGTTATTTTCTTAATACTAATTCTATTAAGTTGTGCTAGCAGTATTTTTGCCCAAAGTCCTGGCTCTTTACCAGAATTTCTTTCCACAACAGAGCGTGAAAATATTAGTAAAGAAAATAAAGAAAAAGACCGTACAGAAGCTTTAATAAAAATAAGTGTAGGACGTTTGGGACAAGCACAAGTTAATTTTCAAGCAGAAAACTTTGCTCTAGCAAGTGATGAAATTAGAAATTATGGTGATTTGATAGATTACACAGTTAAATATATCAATACCTCAGTAAAAAAAGAGGGTGATAAAAAGAAGCTATTTAAGATCTTAGATCTTTCTTTACGCCGAGATTTAACAGTTTTAGAATCTTTACGTTATGAATTACCAGGAAAATATGCTGATGAAGCAAATTTAGTTTATGAACAAATACGTAAAGCAAGAATTACTGCTTTAGGAGCATTATTTGGTAAAGATTTTTTCCCTGATCCAGATTAGTTAGCAAACATATTTAGGCTAAAAATTTTTTTTGAGAGAAGCTATTTATGAGTTACACAAAGCGAGTCTTAACTATTTCATTAATTATTTTACTAGCACTTTCCATTATCAATCTTCCTATTAGTTTTGCCCAAAATCCTCAAGACCTTCCACCACCTCCTCCTCCGCCTGAAGAAAAAGAAAAAAATAAACGCAATCGTGGCGATGTTGACCAGGATGATGGCGGAACAATTGTTATTGATACAGACCTAGTAACTTTGGATGTAAGTGTACTAGATAAAAATAACAAGTTTGTAAAAGATATTACCCAAAACAAATTTCAAATTTTTGAAGACCAAATCCCACAAAAAATAGAATTTTTTACACAAGAACAAGTCCCTATTAGCTATGGTATTGTTATTGATACTTCTGGGTCAATGCGTAAGAGGCTTGCTACAGTAATTAAAGCAGCTAAAACATTACTTGCACTTAGTAAGCAAGGTGATGAAGTTTTTATTGTAGATATGAAAGACACTCAAAATATTGAGTTATTGGAAGATTTTACTACTTCTCTAGAAGATGCTAATGATGCTTTAGACAATATGGTTGCTGGTGGTGGAACTGCTCTTTTAGATGGGATTACGGTTTGTAGCGAGTATGCTAAACAAGGTAAAAATCGGCGTAAAGCATTAGTAGTAATTTCCGATGGAGATGAGCGAGATAGTACATATACCGTAGATCAAGCCGTAGATAAATTACGAGAATTTGATGTTCAGCTTTATATTATTGGTTTTCCTGAAGAAGTAGCTGAAGATGGTGGATTATTTAAGCGTTCACCAAGAAAAAAGGCAGTTGATTTAATTAATAAACTTTCTACTGAATCAGGCGGACAAGCTTATTTTCCACGTGATTTATCAGAACTTGAGCCTATTGCCCAAAAAATTGGCACAGATCTACGTTCTCAATATTCTATTGGCTATTATCCAAGTAATGTTAGACGGGATGGAACTTTCCGCAAACTCCAAGTAAAACTAACAGAGAATAAAGACCAGTATGCAGTACGCACACGTAGCGGATATTATGCTAAAAAAGAAGGAACAAATACAGGTACTGGAGAAGTTGCACAACCTAAACGTGCTGGTAAATAAAAGTTTTTAATGTAGGAGCAAAAACCATGAAACGCTGCTTAACTTTCTTATTAGTTAGTTTGTTAGTTTTTATTAGTTTAGCAGACATTGGTTCTGCTCAATCTGGACGTGTTCGTTCTAAATCTAAACCAGCCCCAGAAAACACAAATAATCCAACATCTACAACAAATAACACAGAAAATAGCACAAATAGCACAGACAACACCCCTCAACCAAAGGTAATTAGAGCAGATCCTAGCGAATTAAGCGAAGATGATGCAACACTGAAAATAGATGCTACTTTAGTTACTATACCTACGGTTGTCAGCGATAGAAATGGCCGTTATGTTCCATTCCTAAAACCAGAAGACTTTAGAGTTTTTGAAGATGGAATTGCTCAAGAAGTTTCTTTGCTTTCCTCAGAAAAAGTTCCTTTTAAGGTCGCTCTTGTGATGGACACTAGCGGAAGTATTTCTGATAGCATGGAAATTATTCAGCGTAGTGCTGTAAATTTTGTCCGTGAACTACGTGAAAATGATGAAGTTATGGTAATTGAATTTAATAGTAGAGTTAATGTATTAAATGAATTTACAAGTGATCGTAATAAAATCCGCCATAGCATTAATACAACTCGCGCTGGTGGTGGAACACGTCTTTATGATGCACTATATTTGGCAGCAAAAAAAATAAAGTCTGAAGAAGGTCGTAAGGCTATTATTTTACTTACAGATGGAGAAGATACAGGGAGTGATGAAAGCGAGCGAAATACAATTGAAGCAGTGCTTGAAAGTGGTGCCTTAAATTATGTTATACAATTTCCTGCTTCAGATGTTGGAACATTTGGTTCTAGCCCAGGTTTAGGAATGCCTCCAACTTTTCCTGGTGGCGGGGGTGGTGGTAGACGTGGCGGCGGAGTTGGTCGTTACCCTGATACCGTATTTTTACGTGATTTAGTTCGTGAAACAGGTGGAGACAGCTATTATGCTGGCGGTCGTAATGGTCTACCAGATATTTGGCATCGTATAGCTGAAGAATTGCGCTATGTTTATATCGTTGGCTATTATCCTAGTAATCCAATAGAAAATGGAGGATATCGTAAAGTCAATATCCAACTAAAAGACAATAGTGCTGGAGCTATTCGCTTTAAGCGAGGTTATAAAGCTAATAAAAGCTAATTTTGTAAGTATTAAAACTTTTTAAGTAATACAAAAGGTTTACTAAGTTAAATAATTTAGTAAGCCTTTTATTATTTAACGGATAGTTTTTGGAATAAGCACTTTGCTTTCTTGCTATTAGCTATTCTTTGTCTTATCATCCATTTTCTTAAACACAATAAAATCTACCTAGAAGGAGAATGCTAATTTAACCTTTAGTATTAGCATTAAGTGTAAGATGAAAATAGAATTTCCAGAAAAATTTAATATGGCAAATTATTTTCTTGATCATAATATTGAAGCTGGTCGTGGTGACAAAATATGCCTCTATTACCGTAATCAAACTTACACTTATCAACAGATAGTCAATGAAACTAATCAAGTAGGAAATGTTTTACTTAATTTAGGAATAGGTATGGAAGACCGGGTTTTAATGGTTCTTCCTGATTGTCCAGAATTTGTTACTAGTTGGTTTGCTATAGCTAAAATAGGTGGAGTAATTACAATGGTAAATCCACTGCTACCATCTAGCGACTATGAATATTACTTAGATTATACAAGAGCTAAAGTAGCAATTGTTGATGCTAGCACGCTAGATCGGATTGAGCCAATACTTTCTAAAGCTCGATATCTAAAACATTTATTGGTAGTAGGTTGGCCGGCTAATTCTCATCCAAGCTACCATGAATTAGTTCCAAAAGCATCTATAGAGCTAGAAACTGCTCCTACTTCTAAAGATGACATTGCAATTTGGCTTTTTACTTCTGGTTCAACAGGACATCCAAAAGCAGCCGTGCATTTTCATCATGACTTACCTTACAACACTGAATGCTATGCAAAACAGGTATTAAAAATTAGGGAAACAGACATTACTTTAGGTGTACCAAAACTTTTCTTTGGCTATGCTACAGGTACAAATCTACTTTTTCCTTTTGCGGTTGGAGCAGCAGCAGCAATTTTTTCTGAACGCTCAACAGCACAAACAATGTTTGAAATGATTACAAAATATCGTCCTACAATTCTAACTAGCGTTCCAACAATGATTAATGCAATGTTGCAAATAGAAGATGCTAAGAAAAAATATGATTTAAGTAGCATTAGAGTCTGTTTGTCAGCGGGCGAAGCATTGCCAGAAGAACTTTATCACCGTTGGACTTCAGCCTATGGAGTGGAGATTTTGGACGGCATTGGTAGTGCAGAAATGTTTCATATCTATATTTCTAATTATCCAGGAGATGTAAAAGCTGGAAGTTTAGGAAAATTAGTTCCAGGCTATGAAGCAAGAATAATTAATGCTGATGGTGTAGAAGTTGCGACAGGTGAAATGGGAACACTTCAAATTAAAGGCGATAGTGCAGCACTTTGTTATTGGCAAGCTCATGAAAAATCAAAAGTAACATTTGCAGGTGATTGGATGACAACAAGTGATCAATTCCGTCGTGATGAGGAAGGTTATTTTTGGTACTGTGGCCGGACAGACGACATGTTAAAAGTAGGAGGAATTTTTGTTTCTCCTGGTGAAGTAGAAAATTGTTTGCTACAACACGCTTCTGTTGCAGAATGTGCAGTTATAGGAGTTACAGACGAACAAAATTTAATTAAATCTAAAGCTTTTATTGTTTTACGTCCAGGCTTTTCATCAAGTGATGAGCTAGCTAAAGAATTACAAGAATTTGTTAAGCAAACCATTGCCCCTTATAAATACCCAAGAATAGTTGAATTTGTAGCGGATATGCCAAAAAACGACCGAGGAAAAATAGATAAAAAACAACTAAAACAAACTAGTGCTAAAGAATAAGCACAGCATATTTCCTTACTAGAAATTCTATAATCCTAATCTAAGTTTTAGCACTAGCGGAAACCCCGCAAAAATTCTCTCCTATTTTGTACATTTTTTGTGCAAATTCTCGTCTTGATATAAATAAGTGTTTAGAGTTGCAAACGTAGTTTTTTTACACTAAGTATGATTTTATAACTTATTGATTTTAATGGTTATAGATCATAAATAAAGTATAAACACTAGGCTTATGACAAGCTAGATACTAGTAAAACAACTAATTAATATAATTAACAAATATAAAGCCCTAAATATTCTTCACAATTAATAATCAAGCTATATTTTTAAGGAGTGAATAGTATTTGCTATGGACAATAAATACAAATTTCTGTTGATTGCGACAATTTTTTCTTGTTGTTTTTTTAGCACCGCTATTTTAACTTTTGCACAAGGTGGGGCAACTACAGCCACCATTAGAGGCACAATAAAAGATGAACAAGGAGCAGTAATTGATGGTGCCAGTATTAATATCAAGAATGTAGCAACAAATACTTATCGAGAAACAATAGCTAATGAGGATGGGTCTTTTTTATTGGTTCAACTTGCGCCTAGTAGTTATATTTTAACAGTTGATAAAGAAGGGTTTAGTTCTCGATCTGTGTTTATTGAACTAGGCTTAGGTGTAAATATAGTCTCAGACTTCACACTTAAAATAGGGTTTAATTCAACAACTATAATAGAAGTTACATCTGATAGCCTCAAACAAGAGTCTAAAACAGAAAGTAGCAATAATATACGTAAAGAACAAATCCAAAACCTCCCAATTAATCGTCGTAATTTTCTTGATTTTAGCTTAATTACTCCACGCGCAGTTAAAGATCGCGTGCCAACACAAGGAGTAGCAGCAACATCAGGGTTGTCTTTTAATGGACAAGCAGCACGATTTAATAACATTACAATTGATGGTTTAGATAATAACGAGACTGCAACAGGTGCAGTACGTTCAACATTTAGTCAGGAATCTATACAAGAATTTCAAGTAGTTTCTGATAGTTTTTCTGCTGAGTTTGGCCGTGCTTTAGGCGGTGTTGTAAATATTGTTACTAAAGGTGGAACAAATCAGTATCATGGAAGTATTTTTTTACTAAACCGTAATGATGCAATTAGTGCTAGAGACGCTTTTGCACCTTTTGAACCAAACTATGAACAATATCAATTTGGAGCAACTTTAAGCGGCCCGATTAAAAAAGATAAAATTTTCTTTTTTAACTCTTTTGAAAGACTTAGTATTAAGCAAAGCCAATTTGTTACATTAAGAGATGAAACTGTAAATGGAGCTAAAAAACAAGGTTTTGGCTTAAATAATGGCCCAATTGCTTTTGCTCTTAATAATTCATCTGTACTAACAAGAGCAGATATAAAGCTTAACAAAAATGATTTTCTTTTTATTCGTTACAATTTTTCTGGTACATATAATGGAGCTTTTGAGCCTTTTGGAGGTTTAATTGGGGAAACTAATGGAGGTATTCAACGCTTAACAGACAGTAATATTGCTATTAGTAATACTTATAGCAATAGCCAAGGAAGTTTAATTAATGAAACACGCTTTCTTTATGGACAACGTAATCAAAATATTCTACCAATTGAAGATAGTCCACAAATTAGATTAGTCGCACTAGAAGGGCTAGTCCAATTTGGTCGCAGTACCTTGCTACCACAACCCCGCAAAACACCCATCTATCAGCTTGTTAATAATGTTTCTTTAGCGCGAGGCCAACATCAAATTAAATTTGGAGGTGATTTTTATTCTGCTGACCCAGATAATAAGTCTACAGTTCCTATTTTAGCAGGAGGATTTGCATTATTTTTACCATTAGACTTTACTGCTTTAACAGGATTTCCTGATTTGCCTATTTTTAGTGGACTTGAAGCATTTGATCCAACAATTAGAACCCCTCAACAACTTGCTTTCCTAGAAATAGCTTCGGCTCAAGCCCCCTTACTTTTTCCTGGTTTTCCACAAAACTTACCATTAAAAGACCTTCCTTTACCTTTTGCATATGCACAAGGTTTTGGTGATACTAAAGTGTCAGTCAACCAAAAACAATATTCACTATTTTTTCAAGATGATATGAAATTAAAAGAAAATCTCTTAGTCAAAATAGGGCTACGTTATGACCTTAGTAGAGCCAAATTTGTTCCTAAAAATAATGGTAATTTTAGTCCTCGGATAGCTATTTCCTACCAACCTAAAAGGTTGAAAAACTTGAGTTTAAGAGGCTCTTATGGAGTATTTTTTGGCGCACCTTTATTTGGAATTGCAGCTTTGGTAGAGCTAACATCTGTAAAACAATCAGTAAAAATTCCTATTGTGCCTTTTCCCTTTTCTGTTGTTCCTTATTCTTTGCCAAATCATAGATTTGCCGAAAGTAATGAGTTACCTAAAGAAATAGATTTCGTTCCTCAACTAAGCACTGTGTTTAATTATGCTCCTTCTGTGCGTAATAATTACAGCCAACAAGTAACAGTAGGTTTTGACTATCTGTTAAAAAACACTACTTTACTATCTGTTACTTATAACTATGTAAGAGGGTTAAAAATTAGTTCTCCACGAAATATAAATCCCGTAGTACGCACTACTAATGATTTATTAGCTAATCAGTTAACTGGGCGAGTTGATCCTAGCAAAGGAGATATTTTTGAGGTAGAGTCAGCTTTTTGATAGCTATTATAATGGCCTAACTGTAGCAGTCCGTCAAAGATTTAGTAAGCGTGTAGATTTTGTTGCCCATTATACATTTTCCAAAGCTATTGATAATTTTTTAGATATTAGATTTGACTTACAAGAAACTGTTGATCCACTTAAACCCGGTAATGAACGAGGTCTTTCTTTGCAAGATGTTAGAAGTCGGTTTGTTTTTTCTGGATTATTTGATTTGGATTATAAAAATAACCCTGTGTTAAAAAATACTCAGATTTCTGCAATTCTTAATTTGGAATCAGGTCGCCCTTACAACTTATTAGCTGGACAAGACCTTAACTTAAATGGGGATAATCCGCCAGGCGATAGACCAGCATTTTTAGGACGTAATACGGGAATTACTCCAGGTTTTGCTAATTTAGATTTACGCCTAACAAAGAACTTTACTTTTAAAGAAAGTATTCGTATAGAAACTTTTTTTGAAGCTTTTAATATTTTTAATCGTGTAAACATTAGCGAAATAGATAGAGTATTTACTGCTGATAAACAAGGTAATTTTAATCTACCACCTAAACAAGGAAGCAGGTTTGCTGTTACACCTGATCGGTTTCGTAATGCTTTTACTCCTCGCCAATTCCAATTTGGTTTACGTATTAATTTTAAAAATTAGGTGATTTTAATTTTGGAGTAATCTATATAAAAAAAAAAAAAAAAAAAAAGGAAAAAAAAAAAAAAAAAAAAAAAAAAAAAAGAAAAAAAAAAAAAAAAAAAAAAAAAAAAAAAAGGAAAGGGGGGGGAAAAAAAAAAAAAAAAAAGAAAAAAAAAAAAAGGAAAAAAAAAAAAAAAAAAAAAAAAAAAAAAAGGAAAAAAAAAAAAAAAAAAAAAAAAAAAAAAGGGGGAAAAAAAAAAAAACAAAAAAAGGGAAAAAAAAAAAAAAAGGAGGGAAGGGGGGGGGGCCGGGGGGAAAAAAAGAAAAAACAAGACCACAAAAGGGGAAGAAAAAAAAAAAGAAAAAAAAAAGAAAAAAAAAAAAAAAAAAAAAAAAAAAAAGGAAGAAAAAAAAAAAAAAAAGAAAAAAAAAAAAAAAGAAAAAAAAAAAAAAAAGAACAACAAAAAAAAAAAAAAAAAAAAAAAAAAAAAACAAAAAAAAAAAAAAAAAAAAAAAAAAAAAAAAAAAAAAAAAAAAAAAAAAAAAAAAAAAAAAAAAAAAAAAAAAAAAAAAAAAAAAAAAAAAAAAAAAAAAAAAAAAAAAAAAAAAAAAAAAAAAAAAAAAAAAAAAAAAAAAAAAAAAAAAAAAAAAAAAAAAAAAAAAAAAAAAAAAAAAAAAAAAAAAAAAAAAAAAAAAAAAAAAACAAAAAAAAAAAAAAAAAAAAAAAAAAAAAAAAAAAAAAAAAAAAAAAAAAAAAAAAAAAAAAAAAAAAAAAAAAAAAAAAAAAAAAAAAAAAAAAAAAAAAAAAAAAAAAAAAAAAAAAAAAAAAAACAAAAAAAAAAAAAAGAAAAAAAAAAAAGGGGAAAAGAAAAAAAAAAGAAAAAAAAAAAAAAAAAAAAAAAAAAAAAAAAAAAAAAAAAAAAAAAAAAAAAGAAAAAAAAAAAAAAAAAAAAAAAAAAAAAAAAAAAAAAGGGCCGGGGGGGGAAAAAAAAAACCAAAAAAAAAAAAAAAAAACTTTTTTGAAAAAAGGAAAGAAAAAAAAAAAAAAAAAAAAGAAAAAAACCATCAAAAAAAAAAAAAAAAAAAGAAAATTTCTAAAAATCCCCCAAAATCCCCCCACAGCCCAAGGGGGGGGGGGGGGAAAAAAAAAAAAAAAAATTGAAAGGGGGGGTGGGGTGGGATTTAAAAAGTCAAAAAAAAAAAAAAAGGGGGAGGGTTGGGGCGCCGGCCAAAGGAGGGGGGGGGGGGGGCCCCTCTTTCTTTTTTTTGTTGGGAGGCGCGTCGTTTTTTTTTTGCTTCTAATCCTCCTCCACCAACAAAAAAAAAAAAAATTTTTTTTCCTTTCCCTACCCCCTCCTCCCGAAGAAAAGAAAATTTTTTTTCTCCCCCCCGCCTCCCTTTTTTTTTTTCTTACCCCATAATTTTTTTCCCCCCCCAAAAAATTTGGGGGATTTTTAAAACATTTATTCCCCCTAAAAAATTTTTTGCTTAAAAACTTTTTTTAAACTTTAAAAGGGGGTATAAATAAATTTTGTATGCAAAAAAAATTAGCTGGCCTCTGACACTACTTAGAAGATACCAGCTAGGAGAACAGGGTATGAAATTGATACAAATGCTTGGACACAAGTTCTCCTAAAAAGGTTGCCTGAAATTATAAAACTAAATTCCAGCTAACGTATGTCACCGCTACTTGATTTCCAATTAAGGTAATTTGCCAGCTTTTATTATTGCCTATGTCATCAATTCTTACTTGAGTAGTGATTCTAACTGGGGTTTTGCTCTTTTTATCAAAAGTCGCTGGAGGATTAGGAAGTTTTACAACTGGCTTTAGCCAATTAGCCCACACTATTTCTTTGTTAGGACGAAATTCCAGTGAGTTAACCACTACCTCACCTTGATCATCTGTTGTGTAAGAAATTGTCAAATTAGCATTTTTAATACGGTAAAATTCTGTGCCAAACCCGTAAATTTCTTTTGGCAAACCATATTTACGGTGAACTTCCTCTTTTTTTGTACCAATATTAACCGGCGGTGTTAAAAGTTGTGGCGTTAATTCTGCTTTAGCATCTGTTAAATTATTATAATGCAGCCTTTTATCTAATTTAATTACTATTTCTTCATCCCTATTTTGGTAAGCATTAATATTAGTTAGTGAAAAGTTATAAATAAAACAAAAAGTAAACTAAATAATAGGATAAAAATTTTAGTCTTCATGTTTATACCACTCCGCCAAGCCATAAGTACGAGGCGCAACCATTCTAAAAATAGATTGCTCTCCTAATTTTTGTATTTCTGTATAAATTTGTCCTGCCAAAGATGCGTCTGGTTTTTTACTATTAGAATCTATTAAACCTTGTTCAATAGCAATAGTAACTATCTCTTTAGCTGTCATAGGCCGTTGCATTTGTTGCAACAAATAAATAGCAGCCTGTTTATAGCCCATTCTTTTGTTTTCTTTTGATACTATATTACTTTCTTCTTCTATTACTTCTATTGATAAATTATTTGATAAGTTTAATTGTTCTATCTCTATATTGCTATCTAACACATTTTCTTTATTTATTATCTCATCAACTATTTCTATATTAGTAAGTTCTGTTATTTTTATATTATCTTCATCAGATACAATATTAGAGTCTATTTTATCAGCTAATGTTGCTTGGCTACTGGCTGCTAATTGCTCATCTAACTTTGTTAATTCAACTAAGTTTGTAGATGGAGTAGAAAAATTACCGGTAATAACAACATTATTTTCAATATCTTGAGATTTTACAGGTTTTTTCCAAAGATTTTCTTGCTCACAAAATTCTTTTAGTGCATAAGTCCTTGGCCCAACTATCACAAAAGGAGTTTTTTCTGGATTACGTCGGGTGTCAGTATAAATTTGTCCTGCAATAGAAGCATCTGGAGTCTTACCAGCACTGCTTACTAAGCCTTCATTAATAGCAATTGTAGCAATTTCCCGTGCTGTCATTACGCGCTTTTCTCGGCTTAAAATTAGTTGTGCTGCTTCTCGAAAACTTAACCCAATACTATCTGGATCTAAATAAATAATTTCATTCTCTTCTTTATTACTTTCTGTCTCTTTTTTACTAACTTCTAACTTTTCTTCCACTATTAAATCAATATTTTCTTCTTTATTCCAAAGAGGTAAGGTAGCCGGATTTTGTTTTTCTGCCACTTTATCAGAAACAGAAGTTTTTTCTAAATTAAAGTTAAAATCCTCTTTTGAAATTTCATCAAATGAAATTTCACCTTCAACCGCTTTCCAAAAATCCTTTGGCATTGGAATCCGTTTGCCAGATTCTACTTCTTCAGTAATAAAAGTCTGATAGGCTTGTTTTCGGCGTTTTTCCATTAAAGCTTGCGCTCTAGCACGTTGTTGGTGTACTAAATGGCGAAAATCTTCTGGCATCTTAGTAACTTTATTAGCTGTATTTTCTTTAGAAGAGTTTGATTTATCCAACATATCATTATCACTGTTACTGCTGTCATTGTTATTATTTATCATAACGTTATCAGACTAGAGTTACAGAATGAAAATTTTTATCTTTTAATTAAGCTTAATCTGATCAGATAGCTTGCTATCCTAATAATGCTTCATATAATAGCAAACAAGTTTTTTAATTTTATTGCGAAAACATAAATTTATGAAAGTCATTGCGGTTGCTAATCAAAAAGGTGGTGTTGGTAAAACTACCACCGCAGTAAATTTAAGCGCATCTTTAGCAGCACTAGGACAAAATGTTTTATTAATAGATGCTGATCCTCAAGCTAATGCAACTAGCTCACTTATGGACAAACGAGAGGTTGCTGGATCATTTTATCATCTTTTTGATGAAACAATAGATAGTGCTGTTAACCCTAGTTTAATTATTCATGAAAAAGTACGAGAAAATTTAGATCTACTTCCAGGACATATTTCTTCAGCAAAAATTGAGCGGATCAATTCCTCAAAATCTTTAGCAGCACTTCGCCGGGCATTAAAAAAAACTGGTAATTATAGTCATGTAGTAATAGATTGTCCTCCCGCTTTAGGTAATATTGTAGAGGCTTGTCTTATGGCTACAACTCATTTACTAGTACCTGTAAGGTGTGATTACTTAAGCTTAGATGGAATAGAAGATTTACAAGATACTGTAGGTTCTATTCAAGAATTTAACCATGAACTAAAACTGCTAGGAGTATTACGTACTTTTTATGATCGTCGGCTAAAAATTACTGAGTCTGTAGATGAATCATTAAAGGAAACCTTTACGGATTTAGTTTTAGAAACATTTATTCCTGCAACAGTAAGAGTTCAAGAAGCCCCGGTTATAGACAAACTCTTATTGAGTATTCACCTAGTTCTAGTGCCACACTAGCTTATAAAAATTTAGCAGAAGAGGTTATAAACCGTGTCCAAAAAACCACTACCTAAACGTACTTTAGCTTTTAAGCTAGAAAAACATCCAACAGCCGAACGCCTAGAAGCTCTTCGCTCACAAGGAATTGAAAATATTGAGGACTTAGATTTGTTAACTAGTCCTACAACTAGTGCTACAGATCAAGCTATAGCTAATCCTCTAACTAATTCAAATAATATTTTATTGGTTCAAACAAATGTAGCTACAGATGGATCTAAAACTAGTCCTACTAGCAATCTAATAAATATACCGACACAAGACCCTATAGCTAGTGCTATAGATAAAGCTATAGTTAATACTTCAAATGAACCTATAAATGAAGTAATAGAAAAATTAAGTAGTAGTGCAAATATTAAAAATGACTTTTCTTTGGAAACTCAAAAAATAAATGATTCAGCTATTGATATATCTGTCACTACATTTATACCTATATCTAGTCATACATCTAGCAATATTAGTCAACCTACAGCTATTGATACAAATATAGCAATAAATAGTAGTCTAATAGATCAAATAGAATCATCTTTTACATTAAAAGAGCTTTTTTATAAGCTACAAGAAACGCATTCTGCTTCAGCACAAGTTATTTATAAATTACTTACAGATTTAATTAGTAAAAGGGGACGACCTATTATTCGCATTGGGACAAAACAACTACTAGAAAAAACTGGTATTAAATCTCATGTAACTGTTCGCAAAGCTATAGATGAGTTAATCGTTAAATTATCTTTAGAAATAATAGAAGCTAACCAAGGAAAAATCCCACCTGTGTACAAGCTTATTACTCCAGAAGAAGTTTTTTATAAACGAGCAAAAGCTAATATAACTATTGATGAGGATACAAAATTTGCTTTTCAATTAGGCCAACGCCTTTGGCCGCTTAACAATAAAACTAATATTGATACTACACCAATAGATATATCTAGCATTACATCTATACCTACAATTAGTCATACAAGTGAATATACAACTAGTCCTACAGTTAAAAAATCTGAAAGGTTAAAAGATACTACATTTCTTAGTAAAAAACTTTTAATACAACTTAAACCAATATGTGACAAATTATTAATAGAGATAAATGATAGTCCTGAGCTATCAATATTAAATAATTGTCCATTGCCACATATAATTATTGGGATATGCAAAAGTAGAAATTTACAAACTAGTAAACCTCTATCATTACAAGATTGTTTAACCGAAATACTTGAGCATTACAAAACAATGAACGCTTTACCAGAAACAATTTTATCTCAAGTTGCTTACGATCAGTTTACTGCATTAAGTAAATTAGCGTAACAATGAATTTAATTTACTAAATTTACTATTATTAATGGAAATTTTATTCATTAAGATACTTTTTGTTTCTGTGAAACTATTTTATTAAAACATCTAGGAGAAATACTAAATGATTCCCTTAATTGAAAAAAACATTGAACAATATGCCTATGATCATACAAAAGCAGAAAGCAATTTATTTATTGATTTAAGAGAAGAAACTTATAAAAAAATGGCTTCTCCTCAAATGCAAGTAGGACGTATTGAAGGACAGTTTTTAAAAATGTTAGTTCGTCTAACAAAAGCAAAAAACATTTTAGAAATAGGAATGTTTACAGGCTATAGTGCTTTAATGATGGCAGAAGCTTTAGCAGAAGATGGAAAATTAATTACTTGTGAGATTAGTCCAGATTCAGAAACGATTGCTAAAAGTTATTTTGCTAAAAGCCCTCATGGACATAAAATTGAAATCCAAATGGGGCAGCATTAGCCACTATTGCAAGCATTTCTCAAATGCAAGATATGATTTTCATTGATGCTGATAAGGCTAATTATCCTCTTTATTATCAAAATTGTATGAAAATACTACGTCCTGGAGGATTAATTGTAGTTGACAATGTACTTTGGAGTGGAAGAGTCTTAAATCCTGAAGACAAAGACACTTTAGCCATTGACCAATTTAATAAACAAGTGACTGAAGACCCTGCCGTAGAAAATGTTTGCCTTACAGTTCGTGATGGTATGATGCTGATTTGGAAACGTGTTTAGAAAAATTTTTAATTCCTAATAAAGCTAACCATTCCTCAAAAAATAGGGAATGGTTAGATATAAACTCAAATCTCCTTAAATAAATCTTCTGCAAATTTTCTGCAAAATCCTTGTAATGTTTTCCTAAAACCTATCATTTAACTCCAAAAGCTTTTAATCAACTTAGTTTAGTTTGTTTACGCAAAAATAAACTAACCAATATACTTTAGGAGATTAGCCAGAAATGAAACTATTACTTATACTTATTGCACTATGTTTTTCTTTAGTATTACCCTTAAATACAAATGCACAGCAAATAAATCAATTAACACAAATTCAAGGTTTAAAAAATAGTCACTCTATTAAGATGGGATCTAACAATATGCTACATCTTGTTTATGACAATAGTAGTAATACTAGAAACGCAACTTTGCCCGCTGCTAGTTCTATAGTTTACCAACAATCTTTAGATAATGGGCAATCTTTCTCAAGACCTATTTTGATTTCACAAAGGATTTTATCTTCTTTTAATCCTGATGTGGCCGTTGGTACTAATGGAACAATATATGTAATTTGGTCAGGAGTAAATCAAAGCGGAAGATCTATTTTTCTAGCTAAATCAACTAATAATGGTCTATCTTTTTCTATTCCTCAGCAGATTTCTAGTTTAGGTTCAGGCCAAGCACCTAAAATTGCTATTGACTCAAATAACAATATCTATGTTGCTTATTTTACAGGTAGTTTATCTACAGGGTTAGTAGTAACTCGTTCAACAGATGGAGGAAATAACTTCTCTGAACCTCAGCAAGTTTCTAATATTGGTGAATTTGCGATACCTACAAATTTATTATTTGACAGCCAAAGAAATGTTTATCTTTTCTATGCAGATGGTTCTACCGCTACAACTTATCTAGTTAAATCCCTTGATGGAGTAAATTTTGCTCTTCCTAAAGTAATAGCAACTAATGAAATAGGATTTTTTACAAGCCCTAAAGCTTTTATTAATGCACAAAACAATATTTTTGTCGCTTTTAGTTCTGGCTCACAAATTATATTTACTAAATCCTTAGACCAAGGAGCAACATTTAGTGAACCTGTAGCTATAGCAGACAGTATTGGTGCGTTTCCTGCCATTGTTGTAGATAGAAACAATAATATAAATATTGCTTGGCAAGAAGGCGCAGACATAAACAATATATTTTTTGCTCGTTCTCAAAATGGTGGGGCAAGTTTTTCAGCTAAAACTAGACTATCTGTTAATTCTAATTTTTCCTTTGGTGTTTTAGGAATAAGAGATGCTAATGGAGATAGTCTTTTCTCATGGATTAGTGGAGCTTTAATAAATGGAGATTTAACTAATACAAATGTATTTGCCACAATATTAGATTCACCACCTCCAATTAATTCCAGAAATTAGTTATCTCATAATTTCACTTACTCAATATTTACCCCCTTAGCTTAAAGACTTTAAGTTAAGGGGATTTATTATTTATGCCCATAAATAAAAATGTCTTTTAAGCGACAAAAAAACCTACTTATAGGAAAAATATACCTTTTAACGATTTTTTCTATTTACTTAAAACAATTTGCCATCAAACTAGTTAAAGTCTCTAAATAGTATTTATCACACTTTATAAGGTTGAAAATATTTATGCGTTATGTAATGAAACAAAAATGGTTTGGTTTACTAAGCGATTTTTATATAACAAACGAAGCAGGTGACAACAAATTTTATGTAAAATGTAACAAAGGGTTTATTTGGGATAGTTTTTCATTTCAAGACCTAGAAGGAAAAGAGCTATTGCTTATAGAAGAAAGCAGTTCACATTATTACTATATAAAACGTGATGGGAACCCTTATGCCAGTATATATAAACGCGATGGATTGATTTACAAAGGTTTTCTTATAACAATGGCTGATGAAAATGAGACGGAGATAAAATTAGAAGGTAACATAGCGTCGTATGAATACTCTTTTACAAATACTAACACTCAAAAAGAACTTGCTAAAGTTTCTAAAACTTGGATTTCTCTAACTGATACTTATGGAATAGAAATTAATCAAGGAGAAGATGAGCTATTAATTTTAGCTTGCACTGTACTTATAGATGTATTTTTTCATACTATGGAATCAAAAAAATCCTAAATATTTACTTGATTATTAAAATATTTCTTAATAATCAAGTAAATTAATGCCTCATATTTTTTCTAACATACTAAAGAAAGCAACTTTTTACTTCCAAAATTTTTGACTGTTATTCCTATTATTCCTAACACTTTTTATAATCTTCCAAACTTGTAAAATAAATATAAGCCAACCTAACTGTAAAGAAATTTGACAGGGTGAATACAAAATTTTACAGTCATTAAACCTAATAAACAGAGTAAGTTACAGTTTATAACCATTATTTTATATACTAAGTATACAGAGTAATTCTAACCTATAAAAAATTTTTCAAAATAAAATGGAATTTCAAAAAATATAAATATAATTTTTTTGTTAAGATTTTTCTAATTCTCGTAGAAATACAAAAAATAAAGCACTAATTCTTTTGTTGAAGAAAAAAGTATAATATCTTTATAATCAATCTATTAATATTAATTCTATAAATCACAATAAATTAAATTACTACTAAGAAATCTACTAATTCGATTTTAAATATTTATATTAAAAATTGAAAAAAACCAAATTCTTTCTAAAATTAGAAAGTTTGTGGCACGGATGTTGATATAGATAAAAGCACAAATCAAATTAAAAATTAAACAAACATTATTGAAAAGGAAATCAAAATGACAAAATTTAGAGTAATGGCAATTCTTATGGCAGTAATCTTAACAGGAGCTTTTTTCTTAACAAACAACAGTCAAGCAACCCCAAATGCACAAGGCCCAAGCCTAGATAATCAACCTTCTGTTGAAATGCAAGATCCTACAGAAAATGTGCCATTCCTAATTGGCGGTGTTGAATTTGTAAACCAAAGAGCATTTATTGAAAGTGGTCGTCGTTGTGGTTCACATATGTCTGCTGAAAAAATGCAAGCAGCAGAAAAAGATTTTCAAACCAAATTTGCAGCTTTAGTAGAAGCTAATGGTGGAATAGCTCCACAAGCACCAAGAACATTTAATGTTTACTGGCATACAATTACTAGCACAACAGGTGCTGGTGCTGTAACTGCTACTCAAATCCAAAATCAAATTAATGTATTAAACTCTGCTTTTGCTTCAACAGGTTTTTCTTTCAATTTAGTTAGAACTGACACTACAGCAAATAACACTTGGTATACAGCAGGCCCAGGAACAACTGCTCAAACACAAATGAAAAATGCTTTACGTGTAGGCGGAAAAGCTGACCTTAACATCTACTGTAACAATATTGGTGGTGGATTATTAGGATATGCAACCTTCCCATCTAGCTACAACAGCAACCCTAAAGATGATGGCGTAGTATTATTAAACGCATCTTTACCAGGTGGAACTGCAGCACCATATAACCTAGGTGATACAGGAACTCACGAAGTTGGTCACTGGGTTGGTTTATTCCATACTTTCCAAGGTGGCTGTTCTAGGAATGCAACAAGCGGTGGTGATGCAGTATCTGATACACCAGCAGAACAAAGCCCAGCTTATGGTTGTCCTACTGGTCGAGATACTTGTAGAAACATTGCTGGTTTAGATCCTATTACAAACTTTATGGATTATGTAGATGATTCTTGTATGAACAACTTCACCACTGGTCAAACTACTAGAATGAATGCTCAATGTACTACCTTTAGATAAATTTAACTTAAAAATTAGTTACAAAAAGGACAAGCTAATAGCTTGTCCTTTTTGCTTTTGTAAAGCAAATTGACACATACATAAATTAAGTTAACAGTTGCTAATTTATAGTGAATAAATAAGTTATCAAAAACAACTATTTTTTAATGAATACTAGGTATCCAACTTCTACAAAATTAAGCACTTGTAGCAAAGAAGATAAAAAATAATTATTAAATAATTTAAAATCATATAATACTAAATTTATTAAGAAAAAAGTCTCCAATAAAATATATAAAAATAACAACTAACTAACTGATTATCAAACAATTATCTAATTATTTTTCCTATTTATAAAACATTAAATCTTTCTAAAAATATTAAATGTATACTTAATATATATTTCCCCAATTTTTGTTGTAAAAATAATTTTCTAATTTGTGGCACGGATGTTGATATAGATAAAGGCACAAATCAAATTAAATCAAAAATTAAACTAGCAAATTAGAAAAGGAAATCAAAATGACAAAGTTTAGAATAGTAGCAATCCTAATGGCAGTAATCTTAACAGGAGCTTTCTTCTTAGCAAACAACAGTCAAGCAACCCCAAATGCACAAGGCCCAAGCCTAGATAATCAACCTTCTGTTGAAATGCAAGATCCTACTGAAAACGTGCCATTCCTAATTGGCGGTGTTGAGTTTGTAAATCAACGTGCTTTCGTTGAAAGTGGCCGTCGTTGTGGTTCACATATGTCTGCCGAAAAAATGGAAGCAGCCGAAAAAGATTTCCAAACCAAATTTGCAGCTTTAGTAGAAGCTAATGGTGGAATAGCTCCACAAGCACCAAGAACATTTAATGTTTTCTGGCATACAATTACTAGCACAACAGGTGCCGGTGCTGTAACTGCTACTCAAATTCAAAATCAAATCAATGTATTAAACTCTGCTTTTGCTTCAACAGGTTTTTCTTTTAATTTAGTTAGCACTGACACTACAGCAAATAACACTTGGTATACAGCAGGCCCAGGAACAACTGCTCAAACACAAATGAAAAATGCTTTACGTGTAGGCGGAAAAGCTGACCTTAACATCTACTGTAACAATATTGGTGGCGGAATATTAGGATATGCAACCTTCCCATCTAGCTACAACAGCAACCCTAAAGATGATGGCGTAGTATTATTAAACGCATCTTTACCAGGTGGAACTGCAGCACCATATAACCTAGGTGATACAGGAACACACGAGGTTGGTCACTGGGTTGGTTTATTCCACACTTTCCAAGGTGGCTGTTGTAGGAATGCTACAAGCGGTGGTGATGCAGTAGCAGATACACCAGCAGAACAAAGCCCAGCTTATGGTTGTCCTACTGGTCGTAATTCTTGCAGAAATATTGCAGGCAATGACCCAATAACCAATTTTATGGATTATACTGATGATTCTTGTATGAATACCTTCAGTACTGGTCAAACTACTAGAATGAATGCTCAATGTACCACTTTTAGATAAAACCTCTACCAAAAAGCGTTAATAAAAAAGCAGAACTTCTAGGAGTTCTGCTTTTTTATTTTTAAACCATAAAAAATAGCTCTTCCTTTGTTAAGGAAGAGCTAAAAGAAACAAAAAAGAGAAGTAAAGAAAAAGTTAAAATTAAGAGAAAGAAGAAGAATCAAAAGAAATAGAATCCAAAGCTTTCCGCAGTTTTTCAGAAACAACTACTAAAGTAGAAACTGAAACTGCTGCTTCAGGATTAGGTTGTGCGCGAGAAATATCATCAGCAATTGACATAAAGACAGGATAGCGAGAGAGAACTTCTTCAGGCTGTGCGCGGAAGCTAAGTAATTTAGCGGCAAAGTCTTGTAAAATTCTTAAAAGGGCTGCTCTTAAAGAACGTAGTGCTAAAGCTTCCCAAGAGTCTGCTGCTGGTTGTCGGCTAATACGTAATAATAAAGCATTAAGATGTGTAAGTTGCCCTAAAGATAAATAAGTAGTAGCAACATCAGCAACAGGCATACGTGAACGTTCACAAAGTTCAGCGATTGGAAACACTTTAGGCCACTGACTAGTAAAAGCAATATCACTAGCTAATTGAGAATCAAATCCCAGGCTTTGAAGCTTACTAAAATCTGTATCAACTCGATTCCAAGCATTAAAGGCAGCTTTAGGTAATATTTCTCTTAAAGAGTGAAGTGCGCTATCATATTCAACTATAGAAAGCGAATTGGAGATTTTAGATGTTGAGTCTAAACGGGAAGAAGTACGAGCAACAACACGTGTTGAAGCAACATGAGAGCGATTTAGAGCAGAAGCACGTTTCCAAAGTAGTTCACCTGGTAAAAAGTGTAATAACCAACTAGTAGCCTCACGTAAACTGTCTTCAATAGCAATAATTGCCATATAACGAGCATCCGCAGGTACACTTTCAGCAGCAAAAACTTGCGCACGTAATTTATCAGCCCCTAACCAATGAGCAGCTAAAGAGTAAGCTATAGCAACATCAGACACAGAACGGTTAGTTTCCATTATTAAATCTGGGAAAAATGTTGAACCTGCAAACGCCATAATTTGGTTAGTACGTAAAGTAGCTAAAAGTTCTCGTAACAATAAATGTCTTGAAATCGCGTCTTGATAACGTTTAGAAACAAGTTCTGGGAAATATTCATGTAACAAAAGATCATTATCAGGAAAACGTAAAGGATCTGACTTAAGTAATTCAGTATAGACATACATTTTCATATAAGCCAATAATTTGGCAAGTTCTGGTCTAAATAAACCATATTGCACCCCTCTAGAAAATAGGTTGCCTTTAGTAGGAAAGTCTTCTTGAGGAGGTATTCCAGCCGATTCTTCTGCTAAGAAATTAGCAGCACGCATAAAATCTGAAGCATCTTTTTTACTACGACGCTGATCTAGCTATAGCAGCACAGCATTTTCATCTCTATTAGCCACTACTTTGTCCCCTACCTCATCAGCAACTTCTCTTATCAAATTATTGCGTTCATTAAATGAAAGTGTTCCTTGAGCAACTAGAGGTGCAAGTAATATCTTTAGGTTAACTTCATGGTCAGAAAGGTCAACCCCCCCAGAATTATCAATAGCATCTGTGTTGATTCTCCCACCATGACGAGCATATTCAATTCTTGCTTTTTGAGTACAACCTAAATTACCACCTTCAGCAATAACTTTAGCTCGAACATCTTTAGCGTTAACTCTTAAAACATCATTAATTCGATCACCCACGGCAGCGTGTTCTTCTTCGCTAGCTTTAATAAATGTACCTATGCCACCATTCCAAATCATATCAACATCTAAAGTGAGCATTTTTTGAATAACAATTTCTGGAGCTAAAGAGTCCTCTTCTACTCCTAAAAGTTGTTTACATTCTGGAGATAGGGCTATGGCTTTATCTGTTCTGGAAAAAACTCCACCACCTTTTGAAAGAACTTTCTTTGAATAATCGACCCAGGAAGATCTAGGTAAATTAAATAGGCGTTGTCTTTCTACAAAAGATTCCTCTGGATCTGGGTTTGGATCAATAAAGATATGTCGGTGATCAAAAGCACCTACTAATTTAATAGTACGAGAAAGCAACATTCCATTACCAAAAACATCTCCAGACATATCGCCTACACCAACAACGCTAATTACATCTTTTTCTGGGTCAATTCCTAAAAATGAAAAATGATGGCGAGCGCAAGCCCAAGCACCACGAGCAGTAATAGCATAAATCTTATGGTCATAACCCATAGAACCACCTGAAGCAAAAGCATCACTTAGCCAAAAACCATATTCTTGAGCAATACGATTAGCAGTATCAGATAAATGGGCAGTTCCTTTATCAGCCGCAACAACAAGGTAAGGGTCTGGTTCATCAAAGCAAACAACTTGAGGAGGGCTAACAGGGCGGCCTTCAATAATGTTATCAGTAACATCTAAAAGACCACGAATAAAGGTTTCATACATTTGATCTGCAAAAGCACGTCGATCTTGACCAGGTTTTTCCATCTTTAAGGTAAAACCACCTTTAGCACCTAATGGAACAATTAGAACATTTTTGACCATTTGGGTACGCATTAAACCAAAAACTTCAGTGCGGTAGTCGTCTGAACGGTCTGACCAACGTAGTCCCCCACGAGCAATTTTTCCTCCTCTAAGGTGAACACCTTCAACAGTTGTTGCATGAACAAATATTTCATATTTTGGCCTTGGTTCTGGAACAGAATCCAACTTAGCACAATCAATTTTGAAACTAATGTAATGAGATTTTTTATCAAAACGATAAAAATTAGTTCTGCTAGTAGATTCAATTAGATTTGCTAAAGCTTTTAGAATACGATCTTCTGTTGCATCTTGAATAAAGCGAAGTTTATCTTGAAGCCGCTCTCTAGCATGTTCTATTCGATTGGTACGAATAGTAGTAACTCCATTTAGGTTGCGAGTTTCATCTGGCAAGAATCTTGTGTTAAATAAATCTACTAAAGATCTAGTAACTTCAAAACGTTGTGTTAGAACACGGTTAATAGCTTCTCTAGCCAGTGTTGGTCTAATTTGTAGTGCATAAGCAACATAGGCTCTAAGTAGATCTACTTCTTCCCATTTTAGCCCTGCACGAGGAACCAAGCAATTAAGTGGGTCATTGCTCATATCTCCACGGAAAACCGCACGTAAAGCATTAACAAGAGAAGCTTTACGATCAAAAAGAGGTTCAACTTTACCATCAATAGCTAGTCTAAAGGTGTCCATTTGCATACGGGCACCATCTTCTAAATCTATTAAAATACCTTCTTGATCAATAACCCGGAATCCAAAATGATCTAAGATAGGCAAAACATCTGAAAGAAATAGCTCGCCCTTTTCAGAGATCTTATGATAAAGCCTTAGCCTAGCATGGTTATGGGCTATATCTTCTGGTTCTTGGAAAATATCAAAACGGATCTCATTAGTATTTAATGACATTTCCAACAATGCAACATCTCTAACAGCTTGTTCTGGGCTGGTTGTACGTTGGTAAGATTCAGGAAAGGCAAAAGCAAAATAGCTTTGTAGGTGTTTAGCAGTATCTAAATCATAACGCAACCTTAGAGCTTGACCTAATTGGTCTGTCCAAGGAGTACAAAGAGCTAATAATTGATTTTCTAATTCTTCGGCTGTTAGTTCAAAATTTTCACATCCTGCAAGATAAAAATATAAGCCTATTAAACGCCCATACCCGCTAGTTACACGTCTATGGCTATAGTTAGCCTGTGTATTTTGAATTAAAGTGGATTGCAGATTTTCTCTTAAATTATCTGTAAATACATCTTGTGGAACTAACATAAAAGCTGAAATAGATTGTTGGTCTGGGTTAAGTACAACTTGAGCAACAGCTTCTCCTGTTGATTCAGCTTTGATAATTGCAGCCACTAAATCCTTTAAGCCATTAGGAGAAGTTTCTAGCAAGAATTTTATAGGAATTACATCAAAAGCTTTTCTCATTGCACGATAACGATGATTTTCTGGCCCAACTTCTTCTCCTGCTAACATTGTATCCAATCGAGCAGAAAACATTGGTACTGAACCAGCCGTAGTTGTGATAGCTTTTTGTGTTAACAGTCCATGAAAGATAACTCCACCTATTGGGTTTCCAGCATCATCAAATCGCCTAAGCATTACATCTATCACTCTGCCAGCACGATGAATTTTAGAATCTATATTGCTCTTATGAAATTTAATTAATTCCCCTTCACTAAAGCGATCTCGGTTAAAGTGATTTGGTTGGAAAAATCGCTCTGCTACAGGTATAGAGTTATTATTAGCTGTATTTAACGCATAAGCACACCCAAGGCTAGCGTCTTTAAGCAGACTAGGCTCATAGAATGAAACCCCAAAAAATACAAAATGCTCTTCTAATAACCATCCTAAAAATTGAGAAACTTGACGGAAAGACTCCTTTTGAGATGAGTAAATTTGCCCTAAATAGTGATACTCATTAATAATTTCTCTAGCTAATTTTTTCATTCTTAGAAAAGCTGTAGTAGTAGCTCTAGCTAAAGTTAAGCGATTATGTAAGTCCTTGACTAGTTCTCGACGTTGAGAATGTTTAACTTTTGACAAAATAAATCTGGTGACAGACTCTACTTGAATATTTGGATCATCTGGATGCAGTGATAAGAGTCTTCCTTCATAGTCACGTTGTACGGGAACTAGTAAGGCTACAGCATAAACAATGCTTAGTCCTATTTCTTCAAAAGCAAGTTTAGTAGTATCAACAATAAAAGGTTGGTCTTCCATGCAGGTTTCTATAGCTACTAATTCTTCATTAGAATCAAGACCTGCTTTGCTCATATCAATAGTACGAATTTTGATTTCACCGCTTTTACGTTGAGAAATAAAAGCTAACATTTCTGCAATATTGCGTCTTAATTGGTCTGGAGAAAGATGTTTGGTATAACGCTCTTCTGCTCTACGTAAAAAAATTGAGAAAAATCTTCTAATAATGACTTGTTAAAATGAGCATCCAAAGACAGTAGCTCATTACTAGTAACAATATCTTCACCATTAGAATCCATTGGTAAAAGATATGTTGTAGCTTTAACGCTGTTCTCTTCACTAACTGATTTATTATCAAGCATCGTAGTTTTGGCTTGATTCTTTTTACCTTTTATTACCATAGGTTTTCCTTCTCCTAAACTAGCAGTTTTTGAAGTCTTGTCATTTTTAGCATTACTGTCACTTGTGGATAATTCTTTGGTATCAGCAGCTTTTGATTTTTTACTAGCACTTTTTTTGGCTGGTATTTCTATAAAATTACTTTCGTTAACATCGGTATTTGCAACAACTGAATCATTATTAGGGTCACTGTTGGAAGTAGATAAATTATCACTATTTTTTAAATTTTTAGTTAAGTTTCTAGTTGTTTTGTTTTTACTCATCAATAAATTTTCTCCTAACTAAATAGAAAAACATTTTTCCTATTTCCTACTAAAAATCATTAGATCTATTAGTAAGACATAAAATAATTGTGTTTTTTGGAATTTCAAAAATGAGGTTAGCTTGCTTAATATTAAAATGAGAGTTTAGCATTGTTTCAATATCATTAAATATAGAGTTACCAATAACAAGCAGAGTTTAACCCAACTGTAAAATTATTTCCAAACCATTGTCACGGAGCAGGAAAACAAAATTAACAGTTATCTTTATCTTGTTATAAATAAAGTAGATCAATAGTAAAACTATTTTTAGTAAAAATTATTTGTTTTAGTAAAACAATTTTTAGTAAAAATTATTATTTATTTTTGATCTATTGTAGTTTTTAAGTGTTTGAGGAATTATTATTGGTATTAAAATTATTGGTATTACGTCCTGGTGTAGTGACTCGTTGACCGCGAATTACTCGGCTAGGCCCGTGAAGAGGTGGCGTTCCTCGTCGAATCATTTCAGCAAAAAGATCTACATCATAATCACATTCCCGTGCCATTTCTTCTTGAATTGTATGAAGTTGTGCTAAAAATCGAGGTCGTCTATACATTATTTTTTCCCGTCCAATGGCTCTAAAATTAAGAACTCTGGGGTGACAATTTCTGGGACAAAAAATCCTGCTGCCGTGTTAAAAAGCTTTATTCTTGCTTTGCGATGAATATTAGCAATATGTCCAAAATTCCAGGTAACAAAAAAATCTATTTTATAAACTGAGGCTAATGCTACATGTAAAGCATCTGCAATATATTTTCTATGAAAAATCCCTCTACTAATATAACCATCTGCTAAGATTGCTGCTTCATCTGGTATATCCAACTGTGGTAAGGATTTAATTAAATTAAGGTAAGCTGAGCGATGTGGTTCAGCTAGTCTTTCTAGTTCACGAACTACAAGCAAAGAAATTGTAGCATTATATTTTGATAACTCATGCTCCCACCAACGCATAGTTAAATCACGACGAAAAGGCTCATCATTATCTAAATAAGCTCCTACAACAGAAGTTTCTAAATATAAACTTAACTTCACTCTTTAGCCTTTTCTGACACAGAAGTTTCTTTAATTTTTTTCAGTAAAGAACTATTTGGAGTTAATGTTAATTGTAGACGCTGAAAATCTATCAAAATCCGGCAGTGATAAAGAAAATCACCGCCTAAAATTCCTTGTTGGTCAAAACCTGCTTGCTCATTAATTCGTGCTAGGTTAAGTATTGGCATTCTTAGATTTTCTCTAATTAAATCCATTAATTGAATTTTACCTGCATTAAGTATTTTAATATTGTCTGCAAAACCTGCTGCTCCTACTACTTTAACTGTCTCAGAAGCAACTTTATCTTGCCACTTTTGCGACTCAACAATGTTATGTGAAATTACAGAGCTAGTTGCCCCTGAATCAAAAATAAAATTTAATGTCACTTCGTCATTAAGCTTAGTTTCTACGCTAATTAAACCACTTTCTGTAGTGCGAAAAGGAACTATTGTAGAATTAGCATCAATATTGCTAGTTGCTTGTGTAGGATTTTCATTAATATCCAATTGTAATTGACCATTTTTATAATCCATCATCATCAAAAAGTTACTTAGAAGAGAAAGACCTAAATAGCCATCAGCAATATCTTCAGCCTTAGCATTAGCTGGCGAATGAACTTTGCGAATATAGGTTGGAATCATAGAAACTTTTATATCACCTAACTGCATTTCATCAATCACCCCATACACAATAGGGAATGCTCCATCACCTCCAACAGCACGTGCTTCACCTCCACGAGCAACTTCTTTTACACCTATTCTTGCAGCCGCTTCAGGCGAAATAACACAAAGCCCTGCACCTGTATCAATTACAAAGCGAAGTGTTTCTTTTCCATTAACTTTTATTTCTAAATGTGGGCGACGTATTTTTATTTTTAGTGGAATAGAAGCTGTTTTACCACGAATTTGATATAAATGAGTATCGCCTAAATAAGTATAAAATCTAATTACGCCTTCAATACGTTCTCGACGGTCTACATCTGTTTTAGGAGAGTTTTGTAGAAATTGTCTTAATGCCTCGGCAGCTTCCTTAAAAAATTCTTGACGCGAAGCAGCACGAGCTAAAACTAACCAATGATCGCCTTCTGATGGGCGTATATCTGTTGCTTGTTTTAATTTCTGATAAGCTTCTGAAACTCTATTTTCATAAAGATCTATTTCAGCACTTGCAGCTAAAGCTAAATCATCTCGATGATTTAGTTGTAAAGCATAAAGAAGCTGATCCCGTGATTTATCTATATAACCAGACCTAAGAAGTGCCATACCAACAATAGCACGTGCGCGAGGATGTTTAGCGTCTAGCTCTAAGGCTTTTAGTCCTATTTCAAATGCTCCAACCAGGTTTCTTGCCTTTAAATACACTTGGCCTAACCCAATATAAGCTTTTATGTCTTTAGCATCTTTGTTAATTATCTCTTGGTAAAGTGTTTCTGCACGCTCAAAGTTACCTTGCTCAAATTCTTGTTGAGCCTTACGTAGTTGCTTATCTGCACCAAGAGCATAACTAAAACTAGCCGTTAGACAAATCAAAATAATTGCCATTAAGCTAGTAAGTAGACGAGAAGTTATTATAGTTGGTTTTTTCATAACTTAACCTCACCTGTTTTAAGATTGACCCCTAGTTGCTACTTTAATATTTCACCTGTTTTATTAGACCAAAGTAACAAGTCTAATTCATCAAAGTTTATTTTTATTGTTTCTGCGAATTCTTGCATAAGCTTTTCTACTGCAAGATACTTTTTTTTGTTCGTTGGTGGTTTTGGATCATCAATTACTGCTAACTCATGCAAACTACGTAAAATATGTTTATCTAAAATTGCATAATCTGTATACCCGATGTTACGTAAAAAATGACTAGCTTCCTTGTAACCAATACCTTTAACACCTTTGTTAGATGCCCAAAAATCACGCCTTGCTTCCTTATCAGTTAAACTTTCCAGCTTTTGACGCATTTTTAAGCCACATTCTTGCTGTAAATAATTACGTGTATGAACAATATAACCTGCACGATCTCTTGCATAAAGATGAGAACCTGTAATTGCTAATAAAATATCGCTTTCCGAGCCATTTAACAAAACCGAGCGTACTTTTTCAATACACTTAAGACCCATTCGCGCACTAGCTCCAGCAGTAAAAATACAAAAAACTAGCTCTTCAAATAATTTTATGTCATCGGCTGTTTTATAAATGGCTTGGAACTCTGCTAAACGCGCTCTTATAGCCATTTGTTTTGCTAAATAACTCTCTTTTAATAATTCTACAGTCACAGGTTGAATGTTTTTTGCTCGACTCATAGCTTCATTCTAGTTTTCCCTCTAACTTATGTCAAACAACTAGATAAAATAATCCAAATAAATTAGCCTAATTGCTCTATATCACTCTATAGGAAAGGGATATTGACAGTTTATTTATTAAACTCTACCTTTCTTTTATAAAAATAAATGAAACTGATTTTCATTTTCTTATCCAAGCTTAACTAGACAAATAGCTAACTAAATTATATTGTTTGACTTTGTAATTAAATTAAATAAGTAGTTTGGTTATGGGAAAAAGTATGCGATTAACGGACTTACCTTATAATGAGTGGCGAGCCATTGAAAAATTAGATGGGCCTGATGAAGATTGTTTACGTCTATTAGACTTAGGCTTAACACCTGGAGAAGAAGTGGCTGTAGTGCAAGCAGTTCCATTTGGAGATCCTTTAGTGGTTTCTGTACGTGGAACACGCCTAGCGTTAAGACGACGGGAGGCGGCCTGGATATGGGTTCAGTAACTCTTTCTAATGATAAAAGTAGTAGTGAAAAAAAAGATTTAACAGTTTGTTTAGTAGGAATGCCTAATGCTGGTAAAACTACTTTAATGAATGCTCTAACAGGCGGTAGTTTTCATACAGCTAATTATCCAGGTGTAACGGTGACTTTATCTGAAGGAAAAAGCAAATCAGCCTTTGGGGAAGTGCTTAAAATTGTTGACCTGCCAGGTGTTCATAGCCCTTTTTCCCCATCCCAAGAAGAAGAACTCTCTTGTCAAGTTCTTACAGGTAAACATCCATTAGTTAAACCTGATGCTTTTGTATTAGTAATTGATGCTAGTCAAATGGAACGTCACTTAAAATTTGCTGGATTTGCTGCTCGTCAACAAAAGCCAATGGTAATAGCTGTTACAATGGTAGATTTACTTACACGCTTAGAACAGTCATTAGATATAGAAAAACTAGCAAAATCTCTTAAAGTACCAGTAATTGCAGTAGATGGACGCACTGGAGAAGGCGCGGCAGAACTAGTTAAAACCTTACATAAAGTTATTAATAATCCTATTTTAGAAAATCCTCTTCAAAGCTTGTCAGATGAACCTATTGCTGCTTATAACGCTATTAGAAAAATATTGGTAGATAATGAGGTAATCACTAAAAAAAATCCTCAAGCTTTACGTCTTCAAGATAGTTTAACAGCACGTTTTGACCAACTAGTATTAAATAAATATTTAGGGTTTCCTATTTTTTTTATTATTTTAAGTTTACTTTTTGCATCTATTTTTTGGCTAGCTCAGCCCTTTATGGATGGCATTGATAATGGTTTTAAGTGGTTAAGCGACCAAACAATTTTACTTTTAGGTGACAATATAGCCACTAAATTTCTAGCAGAAGGTTTAATTCAAGGTGTTGGTGCAGTAGCAGTATTTTTTCCACAAATTGTTATTTTATTTTTTCTAATGACTTTACTAGAAGACTCTGGTTATCTAGCACGTGGAGCAGCACTTGTTGACCGTCCTTTATCAGCTTTAGGCTTACATGGACGTTCATTTGTTCCAATGCTTTCTGGTTTTGCTTGTGCTATTCCGGCTGTTTTTGCTACTCGTGCTATACCTACAAAACGAGAGCGTTTGCTAACAATTTGGATTCTGCCTTTAATGAGTTGTAGCGCAAGATTACCAGTTTATGCGTTACTTTTAGCAGCACTTTTTCCAACAGATTCTTCCTGGCAAGCTGGGCTAGTTTTAGCAGGAATTTATTTTGCTAGTTTGCTACTCTCTGCATTAATTGCTGGCTTAGTTGGTCGTCTAGCTTATCGTCGTAGAAGTTTGTCAATGCTTGCAATGGAACTACCTGCTTACCGCATCCCTCAATGGAAGCCTATTTTTTTCTTAACCTGGTCACGTTCTAGTTCTTACTTAAAAAAAGCAGGAACACCGATTGTAATAATTTCTGCTATTTTATGGCTATTATCTAATTTTGGTTTAGGTTCACAACAACCTATAGATAATTTAGCTAGTGCAAATAGCAAACCTGCTTTGATTGTTAAATCAGAGTTAGATAATTCATTTGCTGCTCAAATTGGTAAAGTTATGGAGCCTGTTTTACGTCCAATGGGAGTTGATTGGCGAGTTGGTGTAGGCTTAATTTCTGCTTTTGCTGCAAGAGAGGTTTTTGTAAGCACTATGGCAATAGTTTTTCATGTACCAGGTGAAGACGAAGAAACTCAACAACAAGGCTTACTTGAGCAAATGCGCTCGGCTACATTTTCTGCTAATAATAAACCTATTTTTACTACTGCTACAATTATTGGGCTGATTATTTATTTTTTCTTTTCTCTACAATGTATTTCTACGGTTGCTATTGTTCGCAAAGAAACTAACTCATGGAAAATAGCTTTAGTACAGTTAGTTTTTTATACAGCCGTTGGATACATCTTAGCTGTTTTAACAGTTCAAGGTTTGCAGTCAATCGGGATTGCTTAAAACTAAATAGGAGATGCAAACAAAATCTTTTGCATCTCCTATTTAACTTTTAACAAAGCTTACAAATATAGAATGTTATAGTTTTTACTTACTAGCTTTTTGCTCTTTAGCTGCTTTTTCTTCGGCTGTTTCTACAGGCTTAACACCTACGTCATCAATCATCACTTCTTCACCATCAATTGTAGTAAAAGCAATATTTCCATAAGTAAAAGTGTTATTTTCATCTACAAAAACATCTATTGGTATTTCTGTACCTGCTTCCGGGCCTTGGTTGGCAGTCATAAATGTTTCTATTTTATTGCCTCTTACAGAAATTCTAATTCTGTAAAAATACTCTGGACTCAAAGTAATAGTATTAACTTTGGTTGATCTAGCAAAATTATTTAAGTCTAACTTACCATCTTGACAAATATAAGTTCTCATCACATTAGGTGTTTTACCATTAGGGCCAGATAGATGAAATAGATAGTAATTTTGATCTTTATTATTAACTCTTAAAGCCCAAGCAATTCCTTTTCCATTAAGCATTTTTAAGGCAAATCCCCCATCTAGATCTCGAAAAATTTTATTTTTAGGAATACCTAGCTTTGATTGCCCTTTAACAATAAGTTTTGCAGCATTTAGTCCCCAATCTGATGGAGCATTCCAATCTTTTAATCCTTCATTAAAAGCTTCAAAAAATTCTCCTGTATTAGGGATTGGGACTAGTTTAACTTCCAAAGCCTTTGGCCCGATGGCTAGTTTTTCCATCAGCATTTTTTCTTCATAGCCATCTTTAACTACTCGGATTTTTCTTTCACCTGGTTTTATAGCATTTATTACTACTGTACCATCCGGTAAAACTTTACCTTTAGGCTCATCATCAATGTAAACTTCTGCACCTGCTGTAGAGGCTAAAGTTAAATCTGCTGTAGCTAAAACTAAGCCTTTAGCATCGGTCAATTCTTCGCCTGGCTTAATTTCTATTTCTTCATCACGAGTAATATAGTCAGGATGAGTAATTTTTAGCTTTCTAATTCCAACAGGAAGCCGGCTTAAGGAAATTTCTTCACCATCACGTTTTATAGAATCTGTTGCTTTCTCTTCACCATCAATAAAAATCTTTGAGCCTTCTGGAATACCACCTAATTTAACATCTCCATATTTAGAGGTTAATTTAACTACTTTAGTGATAGCTTTACCTTTTTCTAAAGTAAGTGATTCTGTGAATGGTTCAAAGTCTGGATGTTTAACAATTAGGTTTGCTGTACCAGGCTTTATATCAATAAATTTTGTTGCCCCATCTTTATCAGACTTATAAGGTTTATTATTAACTAAGACTTCTGCTTCAGCAGCACCAGTAGCAATAACAACTATACGACTTAAGCTTGGAGGAGGGGGAGGAGGGGGTTTTGAAATATTAGCATTTGTGGTGTCTTCACCTTTTATTACACCTGTAGCACCTATTACTTTCTTAGGTTTATCTCCTGAATTACTACCAGATTTATCCCCTGTTCCAACACCAGAAGCACCAATTTTTTTTCCTTGAGCAGCAACATTAAAGCTTAAAGAGAAAACCAGCAATAATGCCCAAATAAGTTTAATTATTCTCATAATTATTAACCCCAGGTTTTAGAAAAGCATTAATTTTTATCCATTGCCAAACGAAAACCTAAATGTGAATCTTTTAGATTAGGTGGGTTAAGCAGCCGTGTTGTAGAAGCAGAAGTAGGTTTTGCACTACCAAAATTACCCCCACGAGCAACTTTTAAGCCTTTTTCTACAGCATTAGGATTTCCTGGATACAATGTAGCATCTGATGATGTCCATTCGGAAACGTTGCCTCCCATAGCAATAACACCAAAAGGACTAATATCTTTAGTTAAAGATTGGCTAATAACTGGAAGAAGTGTACCATTACCGCCTGTTAGCTCTTTTGTATTAGCAATGCCTGGCTCCCATAGAGATCCCCAGGGATAAAGTCTGTTTTCTGTACCACGTGCAGCATATTCCCATTCTTCATCTGTTGGGAGACGATAAGGTTTATTATCTTTTTTTGCTCGCCATTTACAATATTCTGTTGCATCGGCCCAATCTACATTAGCAACAGGTTGATCCCCTACACCTTCTACTGTTGGATTCCAATTTGGTGGAGTTTTATAGCTTGTTGCTTGAAGAAATTCTGCGTATTCTCGATTAGTTACTTCCTATTTACCTAAATAAAAATCTTTAACTGTAATTTGATGGGCTGGAGTTTCTTGAGGCTCAATATCATTACCAAATTGGTCTTTTCCTTCATCGCGTCCCATTCTAAAAGTTCCGCCTTTAATTTCAACCATTATGCCAGGAACCTCTTTAGCTACAGGACTAACACTAGCAACTGGTGTTGGACTATTAGTTGCAACTGGTGTTGGGCTGCTAGTAAATTTCCAAATTCCTACTACACCAACAACTAATACAACCGCTGCAATAGCTATATAAAGTGGTGTACGTGAAGGTGGAGGAGCAGAAACAACTTCTTGGCTTGTATCCTCTTCTACGGGGCGTTTTGCACTTCCCATAGCTAATGTGCCACCAGAGGAGTTTTGCTTACCCATAGCTAATGTGCCACCATGATGAGGAGTTTTTCCAGATTTTTTCTGCTCATTAGTGTCAACATTTTTTCCAAGACTTTTTGTCTTTCCACCCATTTCAGTAGTCTTACGACCAGCATTAATTTCTGTTGTAGCAGATTTTTCGTCTATATTTGAAGGGTCTACTTCGGTAGTTTGACGGTTTTTAAGCTTTAATGTGGCAGCTTCATCCGCAGTATCAGCATTCATTAAAGAGGCATAATCACCACTAAGTAATGCTCCTGTACCACTTACTCCTACAGCCTGTGCAAATTCTCTAGCTAGTTGCAAAACAGACTCTTGGCGGCTTTCTGGCTTTTTAGCCATAGATTTCATTATAACTTCTTCAACTTCTTCTGGAATATCAGGTAAATATTTACGAGGTGATGGAACAGGCTCACTTAAATGTTTTAAGGCAATAGATAAAGGTGATTCACCACTAAAAGGAAGATGCCCTGTAATCATCTCAAAAAGCATTACACCAATACTATAAAGGTCTGCTCTAGGCCCAAGGTTATCAGACTGGCATTGCTCAGGAGACATATAATAAGGAGTACCAACAATCATTCCTGCTTCAGTTAAACCTTCTATAGTTTTAGTACCGGTGTTGGTCATTTTTGCAATACCAAAGTCAATCACCTTAACAGTTTCTTGGCCGTCTTCCATTTGCAAAAATACATTATCTGGTTTTAAGTCTCGGTGTACGATGTTACGTTTATGCGCCGATTCTACAGCAGCACACATTTGATAGAGGATTTTGGCAGCATCTTCAAAAGAAAGTTTCTTTTCTGCCTTTAGTCTATCTCGTAAACTACGACCGCTTAAATACTCCATCACTAAGTAAAATGTATTATCTGCTGAAATACCAAAATCTGTTACAGCACAAGCATTAGGATGGTTGATTTTTGCCGATGCCATAGCCTCTCGTCTAAAACGATCTAAAGTAGTTTGGTCAGCCGTTCTATCAGCGTGTAAAAATTTAATTGCTACTGGGCGATCCATTAAAATATGGTGTGCTTTATACACCATACCCATACCACCTTCTCCTATCTTTGTCTCAATACGATACTTGCCCTCAAATACGCTATTAAGCAATGGATCGCTAGTTGTTTTTGTTTCTGTTTGTGGTGTTTCGTTTGAGGTAGTAATGGTGACCTCCCCTAAATAATCAAGTTAGTATTTATTAATTAAAACCTAGATTATATAGTTGAATTTCCAATCAATAAGGTAAATTTTACTTTTAGTTGGCAAGAAATATAACACAGTTTATGTCAATATCTCTAGCCGCTTTATCAACTACTTAAGAAAAATTTTAATTACTGATCTATTTATACAACTATTTATTATCTATAATTATCAACGAGATAAAAGTTCTAGCCCTGTTTCTGCTTCTAGTTTACCTAAAAAGTCTGTATCAGCCATTTGCCAATATTGCAAACATTTTTGATAGTAATGTTTGGCTTGTGCTATATCTTTTTTTGCCTCATAAGTTTTAGCTAGTTCTAAATCTATTTGTGCAGCAGAACAAAAATAGCTTGCACTATTTAAGGTAGCATAAGGCTGTAAATTCTCTAAAATTTCTATTGCCTTTTGATATTGCTTTAATTGGCGTAAACACTGGGCTAAAGTTCTTACAGCCAAACTAGCACCATTTGTATATGACCAAATAGATTTTTCTAGCAGTTGTGCTGCTACCTCATAATTACCTTGGTAAAATTCTATTGTTCCCCATAAAAATAAAGCTAATCGCTCAATCTTAGTATTTGGCATATTCCGGCCAATTAGCTTTATTTGCTCAGCTAGCTCTGAAGCACGCTCATAATTACCTAAAAGTGCTAACATTCTTCCTAAATGAAGACGCGCCCAAGCTTCCATAACTATTTCAACTACAGAAGGTTTACTAATTTTAAGTTCTTCTAAAGCCATTTCATAGATTTTTAGTGCTTGCTCTATATCCCCAATTTGCTCAAAGAAATATGCTTGCCAAAATTGAGCAATCATTGCTGGATCTTCATCTACTAGAGCAGTTAATTGGTTTTGGTGTATAAAAACTAAATCTAGCCATTCTCTTAAACGTCCTTGCAAGCGTAAGCTTTCAGTTAAATCACGTAAGCACCATGACAAGTCTTGTCCTACAGCCTCTTTTGATAAAGCTTGTAGTTGTTCAGAAGCAATTTCAATTTGTCCCTTTAATAGATAGATTCTTGCTTGCCAAATACCAGGAATAATACTTTTGCTGGCTTTTGCTGCCTGGCTAAATGATTTTTCTGCGCTTAAGTAATCTCGGCGATAATAAGAAATCACTCCTAAAAGCAAATCTGTTAACCAATTATTTTGTGAATGATTTCTGGCTAATTGTTCAATTCTATCAAAATTTCCTGTATCTAAATAACTTTCTGCTACATGGCTAATACCTAAAGAAACTTGCGCTCTATAAAATATTAAGCGATTATCAAAAGATAAAGCTTGTTGGAAAATAACAAAAGCTCGTTCATAGTCTCCACGCCAATGATAGGCTTGACCTAAAAACAAATAGCCTCCCTTTTCCCTTGGGTATTGTGCTACTAGTTCTTCTGCCAATCTTAATTGATTAGTATAATCTTTTTGTATTGAAGCTTTTTCTAGCAAAATCAACAAGCGTTCACTTTCACTTACTCTGCCACAATGCTCTAAAGCACTATCTAAGTACAAGTTAGAGTCAGTTTTATTTTGGCTTCGTTTAATATGAAATAAATAATAATAGGCAAGAGCAAAGCGTTTATCATAATTAATTGCTTGTTGAAAACTTTCTGCTGCTTTTTCCCATTCATTTTTTTGATAAAAACAAAAGGCGGTTTCAAAGTTCTGAAGAGCAGCTACAGAGTTAGTTACTAGGTCTATCACCTTTGGAGCTTCAATATCCTCTTTATCTACTTGTAGTTCTCGTTCAATACGTAAAGCTATTTCATCTATAAGTGTAAATAATTCTTCTTCTATACGTCTTAGCGTTAGTGAAAATCCTAATTGCCCTGTGCTAACTTCATAGGAATGAAGGGAAAATGTAAGAAAACCTCCTAGTAAAGTAAAAGAGCTAAGAAAAAATCTTTCTACCCCTACTCTACGAGCCGTTTCCCAGGAAATAGGCTTGTCAGTATCTTGAGCTAAATCATAGCTAAGCTGGTAAAAAACATCGGCTAGTTGCCGATGACTAACTACATCTAAAGCAACATTCCAACTTAAACGAGCCGTTAACAGTTCTACTAAAGCAATTCGATACCAATTAAGTAGTGGATTACCTGTTAAATTATCGGGATATAAAATAACAATTGATGGCCGACTAAGTGTTGGTGCTATTATTTCTTCTGATAATAAATCATTCTCATTGTTAGATTTAGACACTTCTAAACGACGTTGTAACTGTCTTAAGTCTTTAAGTAAATCTTCTGTATCCTGATAACGAGTAGCAGGATCTTTTTCTAAACAGCGATTAATTAAAAATTGAAATTGGCTAACAGGAACGCTAGCAACTTCACTTAAGGGAATAGGATTAGCTCCTATAATTTCATAAGCAATATCAATAGCCTTTTGTCCAGCAAAAGGAAGTTGTCCTGTAAGCATTTCATAAAGTAATATTCCGAAAGAAAAAATATCACTGCGATGGTCAATTGGTAAATGCTGAACTTGTTCTGGGGACATATAGCGAACTGTGCCAAGAACTAAGCTATTTTCTGTTTTAATAATTTGTGCAGGTCGGCGAATGCTAGCACCTACGGCTAAATCTACTTCTAAGAGTTTTGCTAATCCAAAATCCAAGACTTTAACATAACCATCAGGGCGAATCATTATATTTTCTGGCTTTATATCTCGGTGAATAATTCCTGCTTTATGTGCTACTTTCATAGCCTTAACTACTTGTGTAGCAATTTCTAAAACGGTAGGTATGGGTAAGGCACTGCCTTGAGATTTTTGTCTAAGTGTTTGTCCTTCAACAAATTCTGTTGCAATAAAACAGTTTTCTGCTTCCTGACCAATTTCATAAATAGTAATGATATTAGGATGGTTTAGGGCTGAAGCTATACGTGCTTCTTGCATAAAGCGTTGGCGTTTAGCTTCATCTGCCATAGCTGTTGGATGAAGTATTTTTAACGCAATAATTCTATCAAGTCGGGGGTCAAAAGCTTTGTATACATTGCCCATTCCGCCAACACCAATATGTTCTAAGATGGTGTAATGCGATATTTTAGTGCCTATCATTAATTTTGCCTTGATTTTGAAGCCTGTTATTTTACTCGACTTTTTGCTTTTGCGTCTATTAATTATTGATTAATTTTTTTATTAACATTTTCTTTTAATTACTTGATTGTTTAATTACTGTATTTTACGTATTTCTGTAATAGTATCTATCCCTGCTTCATGTTTTAGAGTAAAGTTTATCTTGTCACCAACCTTAATATTTTCTAGTAAGTCTTTTTCATTAACATAAAAATCCATTGTCATTGCTTCCATATAGCCTTTAATTTCTTCATGGTCTAGCTTTAGCTTTTTCTTTTCTAAATTAATTTCTTTTACTACACCTTTGGCTTGAAAAGTAAGTTTTACTACAGCTTGGTTTCTTTCTGAGTTTTTTTCACTAGTTTGACAAGATAAATTAGTTACAAATAAACATAGTATTAAGATAAATAATTTGGTTTTCAAAATTTATGTCCTTTTATAAAATATTGATTCTAAAGGATAAATTAAGATTTTACTATTCTGGGGCAACAAAGCTATCCAATTTGACGATAAGTTGGGCAACTATCTATCTCCTCATCTTATAATTTTTAACTAGCAAATAATTATTATTTTGTACATTTTTTGTAGGAGTATTTATGAGCCTAAAAATAGGTAATAGCCTTAATCTATCCTCACAAAATCTTAATCAATCCTCTGCTTTTAATAATGCTAGTCGCACAACTGAAGATGCTAGTAAAAATTTAGCCTTAGCACAACGCCTTACTACAGATAAAAACCTAAATATACAAGACTTTGGTCAAATAGTTACAGATGTTGCCAAGCTAATAGATTCTGCTAGTCATTTCATTAAAAAAATTAGTAATACTACTTTAGCTAAAAAATTTGCTAAAATATCAAATTGTCTAATAGGTTTTAGACCTACAATAATACCTATAACTAGACCTACAACAAATACTACATCTAACACTACATCTAACACTACACAAGCTTATATTTTAACTCTTGATAGAAAATTATTTCCTAAATTAAATGTCCAAATAAAAGAAAAATTAAGCACTTATATAGAGCGCAATATAGACACAATTTTATTTGATAAGCTTCAGTCTAGTTATTCAGGACAATTTAGTTGTAATGGAAAAGCAAATAAAACTTTTGGTAGAAGTGTTTCTACTAATAAAGCAAGAGATTTGGCTAGCACTGGAATTAGACCTTATGAAACGAATATTTTCTAGTTTTTAAGATTTTTTCTAACACAGCAATACATTGAAGGTTAGAGTAAGTAATTACTCTAACCTATTTGTTTTTTATCAAACTTTTTTATTGCAACACCTTGATACATATAACCTAAAATTTTTGGGACACCTGAAATATAAAATTGTTTTTCTTCGCTAATCTGCCAAGGCTGTTTTGCTACTAAATTAGTAATATGCCGGTTAAGATGACACCCATCAGCAATTATTTTTTCTAGTGAATTAAGCCGATTTTGCCAAACTTGGACATTTTTTTCATTGCTTAAGCTATGTTCAAGAAAAAGAAATTGTCCTCCAACTTTTAAGACTCTGTGAATTTCTACTAAAGCTTGGTCAACATTGCTAATACTACATAAAGTCCAAGTGCTAACCACAGTGTCAAAAGTCTGATCTGCAAAGGGCAGAGTTTCAGCCGTTAAAGTGTGATGTTCTACTTCTATTTTAGAAGTTTGAATCCTCTTTTTAGCTAAACTATTCATTCCCTCATTAGAATCAATAGTAACGATCTTTTCTGTAGATTTAGGATAATTAGCTACATTTAACCCTGTGCCAAAGCCTATTTCTAAAATGTCACCTTTTACGCTTAAAAGCAAATTTTGTCGATACCGAGCAATTGCATTGCTAGAGAGAGCTAAATCCATTATGAAAGGAAAACAATATTTTGAATAAATACCCATAAAATTTAAGTTGGTTTTTCGGGAGAAAATTCTGTTAAAACTGGAACATCTGAGCGTGTTAGTAAAGCTAAAGCACTTCTAATTATTTGTTTTTGTAGCTCAATATTGTTAGGCTCTCCCAATGGTAAGCCTAGTCGATAAGGAACAAACATTGCTCTTGGAGGCTTGATAGCTTCTGTTACTTCCTTAAGTAAAGTAATTGAAACTGTGCTAATTCCTACTTGTTCAATAGCAGATTGGATCAAACCTACAGTTTGATTACACATAGGTCAAACTGGCGTTAAAAAGGCAATATCTACCCCATCATCTTTTAATAATTTTGCTGCTTCTGGAGCAGTTTTATTAATTAAATCTCCTGGGCCAATAATTGCACCCATAAAACTAAAATGACGATGATTAAGCAAGCCTATTTCTTTTGCTGCTACCATTTCTCGAAAACGATCTAAGGGAAAAGCTACATTTTTATCTTGCTCAATTGCTTTGTGGTCAAAAGCACTACTACGATGACCTTCTTTAAGACTTTGTACATCAATGTTGTTTGGAATTTCTCTAAAATCTGGGTCTCCTAATTTTATAGAAGAGTTAAACTTAGGTTGTCCTTCTACATAAAGACCTGCTGTAGTAATTAATGCTATTTTTGCTTGTGAGAGAGGTTTTGTTAATGGGTGAGAAATAGGAGCAATTTTATAGCGAGAAAAAGGATACCCTCGCATAAAAAGCCTATGTGTCAGAATCATTTCATCAAAAGTTGCCATTAGAAAAAGCTACTCCTCTAGTGAGATGTCTTGTCTAATAGCACGAATTTTCTTTATTACCAAGTCATAAGGGAAACCCAGACGTATTAAATACCCAAAAATCTTTTTGTTTTCTTTAATATCGCTAGGTTTTCCATGTATACGTAAGTACTTCTTTATTGCTTGCTCGCAAAGCTCATCTTCACTTTGTTCATCAAAAACTTGAGAAAGTGCTTGTTCTACAACTTCTACAGAAACTTGCTTTTCTACTAAAGCTTGTTTAAGACGATTACGCCCAAAGGTTTTGACGCTCAATTTATTAGTAGCATATTGATAAGCAAAATTGCCGTCGTTAAGATAACCTAACTCTAATAATCTATTAACTACTTGTTCAATCACTTCATCGCTAGCAGGACTTTTCTCCTCTAACTTTTCTCTAAGTTGTGAAACAGATTGAGCGCGGCGGCTAATCATTCTAAGAGCTAGACTTAGAGTCTTTTCATAACTAATCTTACTCATAATAGTTTTTAACTACCTAATTAAAGCTAAAAACTAGATTATGAATGACTCTAAGACCAAATATCAATACATACATTTAGCCGCTCAATGATTAGTTGTGTTGTTTTGATAAACTTTGCTCATAAGACGGATAGCTTTTAATCCGTTAGAAACTGTTGGAACTAAAACAAGCAAATTCATTTCCTTCAAAACAACGTATAAATTTTCCTCAAAAGCATCTAATTCAAATTCTGTTAAATCTTGAAGATGTAAATATTTACCATGAACACTACTGTTTTTATGAGAAAATCGCTCACCCATTAGCAACCCTAAAAAAACAGTTGTCCTAAATTTTTGACTTTCTAAATCAACTTTGTTTAGTAAAGTTGATACCCTACTATCACGTAAATTTTTCTCAAAGAATTTATTTACAATTATATCTATTGTTTTTTTACCACCAATTTTTTGATAAACACTACTCATACTCGTTACCCTCTCTTTTAAGTAGATTTTAGTTTTGTTAATCAAGACGTATTTGTTTCCAAAATACATACAAAATATTAGCAATTTTATTTACTTATAATTATTTTGAGGGGAAAGAGATTAAAATTAGAAATAGAGGTTATATATTAAAAATAAAACCAGTATTATAAACTAAGTAACGGGCAAGGATTTCATACTACTTAGGAACATTATCTTAGTGTTTAAGGATAGTAACACTTATTTTGATAGGTTTTCAAATAAAATTTACAAAAATTTAATAAATTTTTGTAAAAATATCATTTATATCAGTAATTATTACTAATATTAGTCCTTTCTGCTGGCAACAAGTCTGTAGTATGTTCAGTAACTGATGGAGGTGGTTGGCGATAAACCAATTCTCCTGTAGTACGCCCTATTTTGTTATTTTTAGGATCAAGTCTGTATGTAGGCTCTAGTGTCCTTTTAACAGGCAGCATGATTACTTCTTTAACAGGTAATTTTTTATTTTGCTTAATGCTAACTTTCCCACGAATTAGCTCTCTTAGCTTATATGTCCAAAATAGATCAAAGATAATTCCACCTGAAGCTATCACTCCAAAAACTTTTAATACCTTAAATAGTTTTAATAATTTTGGACTAGCTACAGGAACAAAAGTTACTATTAGTAAACAAATTAAAGCTATAACAAGACAAATAGTACCAAACATTAAGTAATCATAAGCGTTTTTTACCTTTGCAGTTAAAACCAAAACTTCTAGTTCTGCGGGTTCAGGTAGTGCTAACAATGTCCCACAACGACGACAAAAGCGAGAATCTGTAGTTGCCAATGTCCCACAAGAAAGGCAAGTATTAGTAGCATCTCCTTGATTTGCCAATGCACAAATAGATTTAACCTCTAGAAGGATTAAATGTTTTTCTGCTTTACCTACCCAAGGATACTTAATCTCATAATTAAAACTAGCTTTTGTATTATCATCTATAGTCTTTAATCCAACAGTGAGCTTAATTGGATAATCTAAAATATTAGTTGATGTATAGTTTTTTGCTTCATTGCTAGCATTTCTACGGGCAGTAAGAGGTTGTTCATCTGTTACTTGGTAATCTAGTTTCTCAAGTGCCTTAACCAATTGTTTTCTAACCGTTTCTATATCACCAACAATCAAGACACTTAGACCATGTTCTGAGTTATTTGTTTCATAATCCAATCCACTAGTTATAGCAATAATTTCTGCTCCCATGATCTTACCTCTTATAAATTTATCAGGCTATATAGTTTATTTTATTTTTTTGGAGAGTCTGATATCAGCAACGAAAAAACTTACCCATTAGGATCAAAAAAATCCCAATTTTATAAATTATTTACCCTAAAAATATTTATTTAATATCTGTTGACTTGATCATCTGCACGAAAAGAGCGAGCAAGTTCTTCACGTGCTTGATCGGCTGAAGATTGAACACCTCGAATACGCAGAATAAACTCATCTCGGTTAGTAGCACCTGCTAAAGCTTCTTCAAAACCAATATAACCCTTAGCATAAAGCTCATGTAAAGATTGATCAAAGGTTTGCATACCATATTGTGAAGTCCCTTGAGCAATTGCATCTCTAACCAAACTAGTTTTTTCTTGGTTGCAAATGCAGTCACGAATATAAGGAGTGGAAATTAAAACTTCTGCTGCTGGAACCCGTGCTGTCATATCAGCACAACGAATTAGCCGCATTGAAATTACAGCCTTTAGTACAGAAGCTAATTGAAGACGAATAGCCTTTTGTTGATGGGGAGGGAAAATAGAAACTATCCGAGTAATAGTTTCTGTAGCATCTAAAGTATGAAGTGTAGACATTACTAAATGTCCTGTTTCTGCTGCGGTTAAAGCCGTTTCTATTGTTTCATAATCTCGCATTTCTCCAACTAATATTACATCTGGATCTTGGCGCAATGCCCCACGTAAGGCTTCAGAAAAACTTCTAGTGTCTACATCTACTTCTCTTTGATTAATATAGCTTTTTTTGTCTCTATGAAGAAATTCTATAGGATCTTCTACTGTGATAACATGACTAGTTCTAGTAGAGTTAATATAATCAATCATTGCCGCTAAAGTAGTTGACTTACCTGATCCCGTAGTGCCTGTAACTAAAACCAAGCCTCGTCGCTCTTCTGATATAGTCTCTATTATTTTTGGTAGCCTTAACTCTTCAACTGTTTGAACTGCTGTAGGAATAACACGTAGCACCATCCCCACAGTTCCACGTTGCTGGAAAATATTACAGCGAAAGCGGCCTAATCCAGATACTCCATAAGCAATATCTACCTCGTAATGTTCCTTAAATCGTTGTTTTTGACGATTTGACATCATTGAGAAAGCCATTGCTAAAGTATCTTCTTGGGTTAAGCGTTGGGACTCAATAATAGGCTGTAATTCTCCATTAATTCGGATAAAAGGATAACTACCAGCTTTAATATGTAAATCTGAAGCACCTTTTGAACAAGCAATCATTAACAACTCATCTATCTGAACAGACATATTTTCTCCCAACAGAAAATAAAAAGTATTTTACCAGCATATGACAAAATAACTAAAATTTACTACCGATAAATTTAAGAAACTAGCTATTTTTTGAGGATTTAGCGACTTTACAAAGCAGTTTCCTCAAATCATACTAATTTGGTCTTGCGCTGTCAAATAACCATTTTAGGAGAATTAATGTCTAAAGAGTTAAATTTTATTCCTTATCATTTTTTCCAGATTCTAAAAACATAATATTTATAAATTTAAAAATTACTATAAGTTTACTAGCGTAAATAAAATCTATGACATTAAAAATTAAAAAAGCAGAAGTCCTTGACTTAGCAGCAATTTACAAAATCTTGTCACTTTGTGGAGAACATTTAGCAACAAACCTTGGGCTAACACATTGGTTTCCACCATATCCAAAGGAATCTATAGAAAAAAACATTCTTGAGCGAGATGTTTACTTAGTTTATAAAAATGAAGAAATAATTGGAACTTTTACACTTGGCATAACTCCAGTAGCAAATTATGACTTAACACGCTGGCAAAATCCCGTTAGTAAAGTAATGTATCATAACCGCTTAGCGATTTTGCCTAGGATGCAAGGTAATGGACTGGGTAATTGGTGTATGGAGCAAATAGAAGCTATTGCTTGTCAAGCTGGATGTAAAGCACTGCGCTTTGATGCTATAAATCACCCTAAATTATTAGCATTTTATAAAAAACTAGGCTATCAAGATCTAGGTTTATGGCAACTTTCAGACGCACGCGGTCAAATTTGGGATGTAATGCTTTTTGAAAAACTACTCTAGACTTTTAAGAAATGATTAAAATATAGCGTAAGTAATTAAACGCGTTTCAATTGCTTACGCTACAAAATGCTAATTATTAAGCAAGTAGGGATAAATCAGTTTTAGCTTGGAAATTAGGAAAGATTTTTGTTAAATCCTTGGCTTTACAATGTTTAGTAATAACTTCACTACAAACAGTACGAAAATCTGTAGTAATAGCTAAATCTCGGTTTTCATAAAGTTGTTCACGTTCAAGACCGGGCCATTTGCCATAAATTTTACCACCTTTAACACTACCACCAATTACAAACATACAATTTGCGTGTCCGTGGTCGGTGCCTGCTGTGCCATTTTCGCGGACAGTACGCCCAAATTCTGACATTGTAACTATAACAACATCATTCATTTTATCGCCTAGATCTTTAACAAGTGCTGAAATACCTCCGCCAAACTCTTTTAATAATTGATTAAGACGTGGTTTTTGTGCTGTGTGCGTATCCCATCCGCCAATATCAGCAAAAGCAACTTCTAAGCCAATATCAGATTTAATTAATTGGGCAATTTGTTTTAGGCTATTGCCAAATTGACCTCTTGGATAAACAGCCCCATTAGCAGGGCTATAAAAAGATGAGCGGATTTTTCTAATTGTTCCCATTGCTTCTAATGCTTCGGTTCCGGCAGGAGCAATAATATCATCGCTACTTTTTCCATACATTGTTTCAAACGCGCTACTAGTTTTTGCTCCACCGCGTAGGTCAAAGCTATTTAGATTTGCAATTGTTAAATTAGGACTTATGCCAGACATCACTCTAGGCTGCTTGTTACCTATTGCAATGGCGCGTAAAGCTTCATTTTTACTATTGCTATTTGTATTAGCTTGCAAATAGCGATTTAACCAGCCATCAGGAGTAGATTTTTTTCCTGGTGTGCCTATTTCCATATAATCTTGAGCGTCAAAATGTGAGCGTGTAGAGTCTGGCGAACCAGCAGCATGGACAATTGCTAATGTCTTAGCATCATAAAGCGGCTTAAATGGACTTAAAGCTGGGTGAAGTCCAAAAAATCCATCTAAATCAATTGCTGATTGATCATCGCTATAATTAGGTTTAGCAATTGCAAGTGTTGGCCGGGCCCGATAATAAGCCGCATCACCAAAAGGAACCACAGTATTTAACCCATCAACAGCCCCACGTTGAAAAATTACAATAAAGGTTTTGTTGCGATTTTGTGGACTTGCTAAAGCAGTTCTTTGTAAAAAAGAAGGTAGAACTAAACCTGCTCCTAAACTAGCCACAGCCAAAGCACCGGATTTAAGAAAAAATCTTCGTGTAATCATAAACTTTATAGTCTCCTTAATTTATTTTACTGTGGACAAGTTCTTACATTTTTTGAAATTCTGGTGAACCAAGCAGTAATCCCATTAATTTAGCACTTTTATCTTTAGTAAATTCTTGACCTGCTAGCTCTTGTTCTAAAGCTCTAATTGTTGGTTCAGCTACTTGACCATTAATAACAAGTTGAATTAACTCATTTACAGAATTAACTGTATTATTGCGCAGTAAATTAGCGGTAGTCCCTCGAATTTGTCCTTGCGAAAGAGCAATTCCAAAGTTAAGACGTTCAACAAGTGAAGCAGTGTTAACCCATTTATCTGCTGTATCTCCATAGCCTGTAGGAGGTTGACATAAAAATAGTGGTTGACCCATTTTATTTAATGACAGTAGGATTTGTGGCCCAACATTTGTGTCTGCATCTGCTGTACGTAAAGCACTTACTACTAACCCTAGAGGGCTTTTTACTTTAGCTTGATAGTTTTCTTTATCAAAAAACTCTGAAGATGTAAAAATTGTACGCAACATAGATTTAATGTCACCATTGGTTTTTGTAAAAGTGCTAGCAACACGCTTTACTAAATCTTGCGGCGGTGTATCAGAAACAAACCGACGTACTAACTTTGTAGCAACAAATTGGGCTGTTGAAGGGTGTTTCATCAAGATTTCCAAGACTTTTTCCCCATCTTTTTGACCACCATTAGCAGGGATTTTATTACCTAAAACAACTTTTTCCCCATTGTCATGCATTCGCTCATTAAAGAAAAACGTAGCTGTTTCTCCATCACGTTTAATTGTCCAGCCCGTTAAACAGCGGGCAACTTCGGTAACATCTTTTTGTGAATAACCACCATCTACACCCAAGGTGTGAAGTTCCATAAGTTCACGAGCGTAATTTTCATTAAGTCCTCGCTTTTTATTAGCTTTGTTTGGTTGTCCGTTTTCAACCTGAATAGTGTTAGTTTGTGGATTAAGTTCCAAATTACGACGTTTTCCAAATGGTGAATTATTTTGACCATTACCTAAACGATTTCTGCGGTTACGAAATTCTTCAAGACGTTCTTTTCTCTCTTGTCTTTGCTTGTCAATTCTTTCTGCTGCATCAGGATCAACACTTAGCCAATTATCTAAGTAAATCAACATAGCAGGACTATGGGCAGTAGCAGCAAGCATTTTTTCAAAACTTCCCATTGCATTAGGGCGAATGGTTTCTTGAATATACTCTGTTAGCAAGTATTTATTTGCACCCTTAGCCCAAAAAATATTAAAGTGATTTGTCCAAAAATCTACCATTACTTCTTGAAGTTGACGTTCGCTATAAACTGAGCGAATGATTTGTTGTTGGGCGAGTTCCATCAAAATTTCTCCAGGCCTACCCATCACATCTTCTTCGTTAATTTCCATACGGGATCTTTTACGAGCTAATTTATCTGCTTTAGCTTTATCAACTGTTTCATCACCAGTATTTTTTAGTTCTGCTTCTTTTTTAGCTTTAAGAAGTGCTGGAGGTGGATAAGCGCGGGCAAGTTCTTGGGGATCCATTGATAAAGTTGTAAGACCTTTAAGTCTTGCTTCTACCATCTGATCATCAATTTTTTCTGGGTTTAATTGCCATTCAATATATTTTTCTATGCCCATACGTTGCACTTTTTCTAAATCTCCGGGACGTGGGCCATATCCTAAACGATTAAGTACATGCAATGCCTTTTCATTTGCGCTTAAGTTATTGTTATATTTGGCAGTAGCTTTTTTATTTTTTTCTAGTGAATAACTAACTATAGGATTGGCTATAAGGGTAATCCCTACAATAATAGTAAATATAACCTGAGACAATCGCTTAATATAAAGACACTTATCCATAAGTTTTTCCCACCATAAATATAAGATTTTATTAGCTTTGTTAGCACTCTAATGATACTTTTTAGCTTGTTTAGTTTATTAGACTTTTCAAAGCTATATTTTAGTCTTAAAATTTTTTAAGTTTTTCCTAAAAATTTTCCTAAAATTCCAATAATCTAAAAAATATTTATATCGGGAGAAGGTTGTGAAAAGATACTGGAAATTAGTCCCATTGTTTTTAGTTGTTTTTGGTTGTGTTGCAAATCGTTCTAATGCAACTAACTCTAATTTAACCTCTAGTTTAACAGATGATAGCGAGGTAGAAGAACTTTATATTAAACGCTGTGGAGGTTGTCATGGCACGGACGGCGAGCCAAGAAATGCTAGCACACCAGATTTTACAGACCCAAAATTCCACGCTAGCCGCACAGATAAACAATTAATTGAAAGCGTTACAGAAGGCAAAGACGGAGTAAGAAATTAAGAAACTGCTATAGAAGAAAGAGCCAAGAAGATCGAATGTGATAGAAACAATTAAAAATTCAGGTCAATTTTAGAAAAAGCATTTTCTTAAAAAGCATGGAAATCAACAACTAATCGCAAATATTCAAGAAACAAATACTAAACAAAAAGCCCCTAAGACTGGACAATATAAGTAAATAAATTTTTCCTGAATATTTTTCCGATTTTGGGAACCAATCTAAATTAGTAGCGTCTAACCCCTGCAAATAGACATTAACGTAAATTATTGGAGGCATTAGATATGTTGCAAGGAAGACGTGTGTTTTTTATTATCTCTTTAATTCTAAGTTTAGTTTTTTTACAAATTGCTTGTAGCAATCAATCAGCACCAAATGTTGCTGACACCAAAACTAACCCACAACAAACAACCAACTCAACCACTCCAACAAGTAACGAACCTGCTAAAGAAGATAACAAACCTGTAGAAATGGAAGCCCCTAAACCACAAACTTTAAGCATGGAAACTCCAAAGAATGAAAAAGTAGCAGTTGCTAAACGTGATAAATCAAAAAGCACTTTAGATGCAGGTGTTGAAGGTGAGGTAGTTGGTGGCGTTGCTGGTGGTGTAATTGGTGGCGTGATTGGTGGCACAGGCCCAGCAGCAGATCCACCACCTCCACCGCCAGCAGAATATTCATCAAATGTAACTAAAAGCCTTCCTTCCCCAAGTAGTGTCAATATGGCTGCTAGCCCCGCCGCAAGTTCAGTAGCTAGACCGCAACCGCAAGCTGTTCCAGAACAAGAATATGCAGGCTCAGAAGATTACACCAAATACAGCATTAATAAGATGACTGATACAAAAAAAGATAATTTATCTACATTTTCAATTGATGTTGATACAGGTTCTTACACAATTGCACGCCGTAAACTAAATGAAGGTTATTTGCCTCCAGCACAATCTGTAAGAGTGGAAGAATTTATTAACTATTTCCAATATAAATATCCTCAACCTGCAACAGAACATCCTTTTTCTGTTTCTATGGAAGCGTCTGCATCTCCATTTAATCAAAATCGGCATTTGCTAAGAATTGGAATTAAAGGAAAAACAGTAGAAGCACAACAACGCCCAAACGCACACTTAACATTTTTAGTTGATACTAGCGGCTCTATGCAGTCAGCAGACAAAATTGGCCTTGTAAAAGACAGTTTAAGAATGCTAGTAGAAAATTTACGTCCAACAGATACCGTAGCTATTACAACTTATGCAGGTAGTGTAAGCGTTGTGCTACCTCCAACAAGTGCAGCCAATAAAGAGTTAATTATCAAATCTTTATATCAATTAACAGGAGGTGGTGGGACAGCAATGGAATCAGGTATTCAGCTTGCTTACCAACAAGCTTTAGCACAATTAAATCAGTCAAAGCGAGGTGACATTAATCGTGTAATTATTTGCTCTGATGGTGATGCTAATATTGGTAATACTAGCCCAACACAAATACTAACCCAAATTCAAGATTATGTTAAAAAAGGTATTACAGTTACTACAATGGGCTTTGGAATGGGCAACTATAAAGATTCAATGATGGAACAGTTTGCTAATAAAGGTAATGGTAATTACTTTTATATTGATGGAATACCTGAAGCTAGACGAGTTTTTACCGAACGCCTAACCAGCAATTTACAAG